>NZ_JNKX01000035.1:0-43970 GCF_000702225.1 Bacteroides sp. Ga6A2
TATCTCCAGTTCGCGCAGGGAATCAAAGTGATTCAATATGCCAAACAGCATAACGACCAGATGCTGGTATCCGTCAAAACGCTTCACATATGCCTCGCTGCCTTCTGTTTCACGGCTAATCTGCATGATTCTTTCACGGTCAAGCAGATTTAATATCTGACTATACACCGGCTGTCCGGTAAAATTGCTATCTTTGCCCATGTTATTGCTGTTTTGTGGTTAAAACAAAGATAACAAAAAGGGTCGGATTCCATGCGAGGAATACGACCTTATTTTTTTTCACTCTAAAAATGTTTTACCGGACAGCAATAGTTTGCAGTAAACAAGTTTTGTATGAAATCTTCGTAAATATGGAGATGACATAAGATTTGCTGACATACCGTCTACCTTTGGAACATAAAAAAAACGCGCCGTGGCACAATCGCTTGTATCACGGCGCTGTTATTATAAAAGTAAATATGTAAAGGTAAAAATATCAGTTTTTAGAATGCAACTTGCATCTGAGCCTGAATGCAGTTGTATTTTTTGCCCGAGTTAGGACAGCATCGGGTGTACTGAAGCTGCGCGCGGCACTTCTTGTAGAACCAGTACTGCACGCCGGCTGTGTAGTTTGTCTGACTGATTTCGAGCGTTGTGTTAGGCTCAAAATAGTCGTAAGATGCTATCGCCTCCAACTGCTTGTAAATAGGCGCAGAGCCTGTGCAGTAGAATCCGCGGCTGCCAACCTCGCCGTCCTTTCCGGCAAGATATTCGGAGCGCAGGTTTATTGGCTTTGTCTGCAACTCTGCACCGAACGACACACGGTCGCGGCGGTAGTCGTCGCCAATCTCAATGTCGGGATTATAGACCGATGTTGCCACGGCGTGTCCCTTTCCCTTCTGTCCTGAAGCCACGATGCGCAACTCCTTTATCGGACGGAAGTCGAGCTTCAGGATAACATCCTTCTGCTTGTTGCCGTCCTTACGGTTTATGCCTTGGCCGTTCATCACCGCCAGCTCGTAGTACAGATGCTTGTTGAACAGGTTTCCATAGGCCATCAGACCGAGGTCGCGACCGTACTGAACGCCGTAGAGAGGGTCGCTTCCGCAGCCTGTGAGATAGATTCCGGCTTGCGAATAGCACTCTATGAGTTCGAGTTTGGTAGGCGACAGCGGATTCTCGAGCGAATAACTGTTCTTAAACTGTCCGAACCTTACGCAGAAGGCATCGTGAACCTTGTAGTCGGTATAGAACTCCTGCACCACGCTCGAAAAGTCGTGCATGAACAGGAATGACCATCTGTCGGTAACCTTAGCCTTTGCCCAGAAAAGCACGCGCTTAACGTCGAACGTGTTTGTTGGGCTTCCCTCGCTGGCATCCTTGTATGTGTACCCTGCCTGAGCGTATCCGTGCAGCTCTATACGGCTTGCCAAATCGTCGATAATCTGTTTTGCGTTGCCCTCGCCGTTCTGTGCCAAGATGGTATGGCTTACAAGCAGCATTGCTGCCAGAAGAAAGTTTCTTGTCATGTGTTATTTGTAGCAGTTAAACATTTCGTCAACATATTCTCTGTCTGGCTTTGGAGTGAAGAGGCTCACCGCCGGCACGACAACGAATCCGCCCAGCATGGCAATTGCTCCGCAGTTGATAGGGTTTATCGGGTTGCCCATAAGCATGTTTATGACCGTTAATCCGACGCCCCAAGCAAAGCAAGCCCACACCGATGCGGTGGTGATGCCCCTCATGTAAAGTCCCAGCATGAACGGAGCGAGGAATGCGCCTGCCAGTGCGCCCCAGCTGATGCCCATAAGCTGCGCGATGAATGTTGGCGGATTAAGCGCAATCATAAGCGATAGGGCGATGAAGAACACAATGAGCACGCGCATAACCACCACCTTTCGGCGTTCAATCTTCTCTGAAACGGTATCGTCAATCTCGCCGTCAACAACCTCGTCCTTAGCCGATTTCTTGTCGCGATAGATGAGGTCGAGCGTCATTGTCGAGCTTGACGTGAGCACGAGCGATGCCAGAGTAGACATTGATGCCGACAGCACCAGAAGCACCACGAGCGCAATCAGAGCATCGGGAAGAGACTCGAGCATCGAAGGGATGATAGAGTCGAAGTCCAGCCTACCGTTTGGCAACGTCGGAGGCGTTCCGAACAGTCGGCCGAAGCCGCCGAGAAAGTAGCATCCGCCGGCAACCACAAGGGCAAAGAACGTAGATATTATAGTGCCTCGCTTAATCGCGCTCTCGTCGGTTATAGAGTAGAATTTTCCCACCATCTGAGGCAGTCCCCACGTTCCGAGCGATGTGAGCACCACCACGCCCAGAAGGTTCCAAGGGTCGGGGCCGAAGATGTCGGCAAAACCGCCGTTGGCTGTCGAGCCGTCGGCAGGCAGTTCGGCCATCTTCTTTATTGATTCAGAAAGACCGCCCTGCGTGTTCAGTACCGCCATTATTATAACCACAATGCCAAACAGCATTATTATGCCCTGAATAAAGTCGTTTATCGCCGTAGCCTTGTATCCGCCCAGAATGACGTAGAGGGCTGTGAGCACCGCCATCATCACCACGCAATATTCGTAGGGAATGCCGAAGCCCATCTCGAAGAGGGTAGAGATGCCCTTGTAAACTCCGGCGGTATAAGGAATCAGGAATACGAAGGCTATTATTGATGCCACCACTCTCAAGCTCTGGCTGTCGAAGCGAGTGCCGAAGAAATCGGGCATCGTGCGGCTGTTTATGTGCTGCGTGAAGAGTTTGGTGCGCTTGCCCAGAACGAGCCACGCCAAGAGACTTCCGATGATGGCGTTGCCTATGCCTATCCATGTGCTCGAAAGTCCGTATTTCCAGCCAAATTGGCCGGCATATCCAACGAAAACCACCGCGCTGAAGTATGATGTTCCGTAGGCAAAGGCCGTGAGCCACGGACCAACTTCGCGTCCGCCGAGCACAAATCCGTCAACCGATTTTGCCTGCTGGCGCGAGTACAGTCCCACTCCAATCATCACGGCAAAGAAAATAATAACTAACAGAATTTTAATTAGCATTGTTATGGATTTTTGTGTAAAATGATGATAAATTAAAGGTTTGGGTTGTAAAATTATAACAATCTGTTAAATTAGCCAAGTTTTTTGTAACAAAATTGTGTAAAATCCTTTTTATTCTGTTTATTTCTGCACTTCATTTTATAAATATACCGAAAATATAAGCGTTTTAGGCAGAATCAATAAAAAACGCATCGAACATGTCGATGCGTTTTTGATATAAAAAAGGTATGCTTTTTATTGAACTATTAGCTATGTTCTACTTTATTACCTTTGTTTATGATAGATTCCGTTCTATTATAATATGGACTTTTGAAGAAGGCATATCACAATCTTTTATTCTTTTCATCAAGTCATCCCAAATAATTCTCGATTTATTGGAAAAATAGTGATAATGTGGCTTTCCCCCCATAAGTCCACTTTCATTACCAGCAAGCCCTTTATATGTGAAATAAAAACAATGCCAGACATTATTCTTGTGATATATACGTGCTTGAATGACTTTTCTTTGTTCTAATATAGCACGCATTTCTCCTTCGGTCATGTCGGTCGTTCCCATTTTCTCTATGTCATTATCTTTCTTTTTATGGATTAGTAATGGAATATTCTTTTCTTTGAATTTTTCTGGGAACTTCTCTTCTTGATAAATATTTAGTAAGAATCCAAAGTCTTGTGCCTCTTTATTCATCCACAATATATCTGTTGGAGTTAAACTCACGCCTTTGAGCAGATTTTCTTGTTCTTTATGTGAAAGTGTGTCGTCTGTTAGAAGTTGATGAATAGCTGGATGAGGCTTACTTTCTTTTAGTTTCTGTTCTAGCATCTCGTTCGTTTTGTTCAAGATTTCTCTTTTCTCTAAATCATCATTAGTTAGAGACTGATAGTATGCATATACCAATCGAAAATATTCGAATGGAGGACAATCTATTTCTGTACTTGGCATAATACCACGAAAAGAAACATTTGTATTTTTGTCTTTAAAGTCAAAAAACTTCATATACTGTATTTGAAAGTATGTTTAGTATCTTGGTCTGTCAACCTCGATATACTCGTGCTTGTCGCCCCATGAGGCGATATATTCAGCAAGCGAGCCTCGCGGAATGAAAACCTTTGCGCGTATGCCGTTGAAAGGATTGGCATTTGCGCTAAGTTGCTTGCCAAGGTAGAATCTTGCAGGTTTGAAGCAAGCCTCGGCATGAATCTCCAATCCGTTGCGGCAGTTCTTGAAGGCGTTGTGACCGATGGCGAGGAGTGTGCTTGGCAGCTTTATTATGTGCATGTTAGAGCAGTTGGTAAATGCATCGTCGCCAATAGTTCTTACTCCCTCGCACAGTTCAACCTTTCTTAGGTTGTAGCAGTTGTTGAACGCGCTGTTGCCTATGTGCTGAACGCTTCCGGGAATGAACATCTCAGACAGACTTCGGCATTGCTCAAAAAGCCTTGGGCTAATCTCGCGCAAGTCTCGTGGCAGACCGATGTACGACAAGTTGGTGCATCCGTTAAACACTCCCTCGCCAAGAGTAGAGCCGTCGGGAATGAAAATCTCGTTCAGACTCTTGCAGTTGCTGAAGGCAAACGCGCCGATGTTTGCAGGGTTCTGAAACGAAACCATCTTCAGGCTCTGGCAGTTCTCGAAGGCCTTCTCGCCGCAGGTGTTCAGATATTTAGGCAGAACAACCTCCGTAACGTTTGTGCAGTTGCTGAATGCTCCGCTGTCAATCCTTTTAACATTGTCGGGCAGAAAGACGCTTGTAAGTCCTGTGCAGCCCTCGAAGGCAGAGCCGCGAATTACCGATATATTCTCGGGCAGGCTAATCTCCGTTAGACTTTGGCATTTGTAGTATGCGCCGAATCCGATTTCAGAAACAGAATACGGAATAACGGTGTTTTTGCATCTGGCAACCAGACAGTTCTCTTTTGTGTTGATGATGCCGTTGCAGTTGTCGCGGCTGTCGAACACGCTGTTCTGTGCGTCAACGCTCATGCTTTCCAAGTCATCGCAGCCGGCAAAGGCGAAATTCTCTATTTTGGTAACGTTTGCCGGAATCTCTATGCTCTGCAAGCCTCTGCCTTCGAAGGCAAAAGCCTTTATTTTAGCCACGGAGTTTGGAATAACGGTTGCCTTGCAGCCCAGAGCCAATTTGTTGTCCTTCTTCTCGATAATGGCGTTGCAGTTGTCGCGACTGTCGTAAAGTGCGTTGTTTGGAGCAATTCTGATGACTTGCAGTTCGCGGCATCTGGCAAAGGCCGATGCGCTGTATTTTTCGAGCGTAGAAGGCAGTTCGATGCCCCTCAGACTGCTCTCGGCAAATGCCTTGTCGTTAATCTTCTTCACGCCCTCAGAAATTGTAATCATGTCAAGCCCTTGATAGCCAAAGAACGCCTCGTCGCCAATCTTCTCTATGCCGCCGGGCACAACCGTGCCGTTGCAGCCAACAATCAGTTCCTTGTCTTTTGTGTCGATAATGGCGTTGCAGTTGTCGCGGCTGTCAAACTTCTTGTTCTGCGGACTTACCGTTATGGTTGTCAGTCTGTTGCAGCCAACGAAAGGACGCGCCGATATGCTGGTCACGCTCGACGGAATCTCGATGCTTACAAGATTCTCGTAGCCCGCAAATTCTTCCTTTCTAATCTTCTTGATGCCCTCGGCTATTACGATTTTTTTGATGGCAAGCCTTTGTGTGTACCACGGATATTCGTTGGCCTTGTAGCCCGAATATTTGTCGATGGCTATTGTCAGCACGCTGTCCTCGCTCAGCGTCCATTGCCCTTTGTCTTTGGCAGAAAGGTTCGCCGCAGGTAGCGCAAGGCAGCAAAGTATAAATAGTTTCTTGATTATCATGCTTTTGAAATTTAGAGATTACGGTTGCAAAAATATAAATTTATGCAGAATATGGTTGTAGATTGTCGTTTTTTTGTGTAAAAAATAATTTTGAAAAAAGAGAGGCAAGCCCTAAGACCTACCTCTCGCACGAAATGCCTATATCTAAAAAGCATTATTTCATAAGCTGACCAGCTGTGTTGAATTTCTTGCCGTTCTTTACAATAGTCACACGACCGTCCTCAACAATCTTTGCTGACTCAGCAGTCTGTTTTGCGCTTACTGTCTCGATGCCTGTTGTACCGCCGTTGGTCAGTTCCTTGTATTTGGCATCGCTCATCTCAACGATGTTAGGGAACTTTTTCCATTCAGGAGCCGACTGATACTTGTTTTTAAGTCCTTTCTTTACATACAGAGTCTTGCCCTCGTAGTCGAAGGAATAGAAACGCAATGTAATCTTGGAAGGGTCATCGGCAAGAGAATAGAATGTTGTCAGTTTGTCGCAGTTGCCAAATGAACTGTCAGAGAGTGTGAATGTTGTGTTTGGCAGAATTACAGTTGTAAGCGACTTACATCCATTAAAAGCAAAATCGATATCCTTTATAGAGTTGGGAAGTCTTACTGTTGTAATGCTTGTGCCGTTGAAAGACCAACTGTCTATCTGTTCTACCGAGTTTGGAATGTTGATGGATTTTAATCCGCTGCAAGTCTCAAATGCATATTCGTGGATTCTCTTGATTGTATTAGGAAGGGTGATAGATGTTAGGTTCTTGCATTTACGGAATGCTTCGTATCCTATTTTGGTAACTGTGTACTTGTTGCCGTTAACTGTTATTGTTGCAGGAATCGTGTATGATGATTTCTGATAATTGTTAGCTAATACAGTTGCTTCGTTCTCATACGGTTTTGCACGATATTTCACTCCGTTGATTGTTACTTCATCATCTTGTGCAAATCCGGCGATGGAAATCATTGCGCAGGCTAAAAGAATGTAAAATTTCTTCATGTAAATAAAAAAATATGCTGCCGTCCCCAAGGCAAGCGTTTTAATTAGGTAAAGAACGTGGGAACCATGCAATAGTCAAACTTAAACTCAACAATCTTTTAAGGAAATGTACAAGTTTTCAGTAAAAAATGTGCAAACGCTCTGTTAATACTATAAGATAAAGCCTTTTTAATCTATGGTAGTAGTTGTCTACTATTTTTTTGCGCTGCAAAAGTATAAATAAAAATCGAAACCTTAATTATCTTTTTTTTGTAAATTTCTGTACGTTTTTATAATGGATAGTTGGATTGCCTTTATTTTTTTGCTTTAAATCAATTCTGTTTCCAATTTGTCTAATAGTGTGGCAATTTTGTGACAGACGAAAATATGAGACCGAAAGTATGTAAAATCATTCATCTTTTGATTATTTTTGCGCCTGTGATTTAATTCTATCGAAAATATGAAGATTTGTTTGATACAAATGGATATTGCTTGGGCAGATGTAAATGCCAATCTGCAAACGGCCGAGCAACTTGTTGCCAGTGCCGAAAGGGCTGACGTCTACGTCCTTCCCGAGATGTTTACAACCGGATTTATTGGCAACCCCGAGGAGGTGGCAGGCGATGAGGCTGCCGCCCTTGACTGGATGAGGCGTACAGCCGCGCGGCTCGATGCCGCCGTGTGCGGAAGCATGGCTGTAAGGAATGGCGACAGGTTCAGCAACCGCTTTTTCTTTGTAAAGCCCGACGGCAATGTGGCACATTACGACAAAAGGCATCTGTTTGCCTACGGCGGAGAGCACAGGCATTACGAACGCGGAAGTGAGAGGGTGGTGGTAGAGTTCCGCGGCGTGCGAATGTTGTTGCAAGTGTGCTACGACCTGCGTTTTCCCGTGTTCTCGCGCAACCGCAAGGACTACGACGTGGCTCTTTACGTTGCCTCTTGGCCTGTTACCCGACTGGCGGTGTGGAACACTCTGCTGCACGCGCGCGCCATCGAAAACCAATGCTATGTTGTTGGAGTAAACCGCGTTGGAAGCGACCCTGCCTGCCAGTACAGCGGCGGCTCTATGCTTGTTGATGCCTACGGAAAAACGGTTGCCGAGTGCGAAAGCGGAAAGCAATGCGCGCTTACCGTGTCGCTCGACCTCGAAAAACTTGCCTCTTTCAGAAAGAAGTTCCCTGTTCTTGATGATGCCGACTGACGACTTGGTAATTTTGCAAAACACGTTGGTGGTGAAATAGTTGTAGAAAATAGAAGGTGTGAAATATGCTAAAGAATGAAATGAAGAAAATAGTCTTTAATAGACTTGACGAAGTTTTAAAGCCTCTTGGTTGGAAGGCGTATAAGTCTGGGTATAACCCGGCTTATGTGCTTGATACCGAACAATACAAGATAATATTTATTATGTGTTTTGAGAGTGGAAAAATCGATTTTTTTAGTATCGAAATGACTATAAAAGAAATTGAACCATATATTTCTGAATGTATAGGCGATACGGAGCAGTTACCTGGTCGTGGGATAATTATCGACAATAAAACGATATTTCGTACAACTGTCGTAGATAAAACCTACTTGGTAAAAGTTATCGAAACCGAAGATGATGTAAACATGGTTGTTGATTCTTTTTTTGATTATCTTTTTGGTACAGCCAAGAAATTTGTAGAAACATATCTGTATTTGCCAAATATAGTCCGAAAGATAGAAGAATTTATACCAGAGAAGATATCATGGAATTGCAATACTGATATGGAACTTTCGGGAAGATATGACGGATATTTCAGAGGACTGATTATATCAAAACTTTGCAATGACCCTAAATTCGAAGAGAAATTTAAGTATGTAGATACAAGGTTCACTTCTGATCGTGATGCAAGTTTTTGGGGCGGAAATTTCAGCTCAGACTTCGAAAAGTTAAAGCAACTTCTTCCAACCATCGAGCCAAAATACAGCATGGACTCGCCAAACGAGGAGGCTGAGATGGAGAAGATAAGGGCAATGGTCGCAAAAAACTTCACGCCAATATCAGCCCCAACAGAGAAACCTAAAAAGAAGGTGGCAAAGAAATTCGTGCCAACTCCGCCAGAGCAGGTAAACCAAGAACTTCTGTCTTTGCTCAATCCCGAACGCATCCCGAAGGAATCCCGAAGCCTGCAAAAGCAGTTTATGGACTTTTTCCTTGGCAAGAAAGACAGCAAAGAAAAGACTGAAAGCACCCAATTGCAGAAGAACACCATCGAGATTGTAGGCTGCTATCTTGATGCCAGCCTCCGCAATCACGGTTTCTGCAACGTGCGTCGCTATAAAAACGTGTTCTATTACACACGCCCTACCGATGTTGGCAACCTCATCTTCTCGTTTATGGTCGGTAACAACGGTTGCCTTAGAATCTATCCGCCAAGCATCCGCCTCGACAAGGTCGAAGAATGGATGCAGAAGATAGACATTAAGCTAAAATCGCGCGACGGCGACCATCAGGGAACGATAGAACTCGAGCTTCCGAAGAAAATCGTCAAACTAAATGATAGTGAATGTATTAGCGACGAAGATGTTAAGAAGCTCTGCCTTGCCACATGGCACTTTGTCGAAGACAAGTTCGGCGACTTTGTAGAAGACTATTCGTCTCCGCAGTTCTTGTGGGAAAGGCTGTGCTCAGACATCAAAGCCTATCCCGACTGGGTTAAGATAATCCGCGGCATCACAGCACCGGAGCAGATAATTCGTGGCGTCGTGTTCCTGCGCCTCTGCCGCGACAACGATTTCGAGGACAAGTTCGAACTTGTAAAGAAGTTTATCCTAACGGAGTACAAAAGTTTCATTCCATCGGTAAACCAACTCAAACATCTTCTTCCCGAAATGAAAAAAGAATACGAAGTTTGCTGCTAATCCTTATGGATTTCGGCTTAACGGCGAGGGAAAAGTTAGGGCAGACTAAAAGCATTATTCAGGGCTTGTGTTTTCTGTCTGCAAACAAGAAAACGGCAGCAACGGCTACATTCTATTTCTTCGATAAGTAATGCGCCGCTGTTGCCATTTCGGAAAGTTCTAAGTAGTGCAACATGCCTTATAGTGTAGCGGTAAGGAATGTTGCATTTCCAAAAATAAACAGAGTATTTTCCGATGCCGGAACAAGTACTGTTTCGCCTTGGTGCATGTTTATTCCGTTGATGTTGGCTATTCCGCTGAGGCAGATAACCACCACGAACGACTCGGTCAGGAGGTCGATTTTTGCCGATTCCTGAACCACTATTCTGTTCACCCTGAAGTAAGGGCAACTTACAAGTTCGGAGTTTGGCAGAGTGCTGTCGTAAGATGTACGGTATTCAGAATACACGTTATAGTCTATGGCATCTTTGGCCTGCTCAATGTGCAGTTCGCGCGGCTTTCCGTTGGCATCTTTCCGCCCGAAGTCGTAAACGCGGTACGTTATGTCAGATGTCTGCTGAATCTCGGCAAGGAAGTTGCCAGCCCCTATGGCGTGAAGCCTTCCGGCAGGCAGAAAGTAGAGGTCGCCTTGGTGCGACTCGTGCGTGGCTATAACGTCTTGCATGGGCGAGTGTCCGTCAACGGTTTCGGCCTTGGCAAGATGCTCGTACTCGTCGGGGGTAATCTTTCGGCTCAGTCCGGCATAGATTTTTGCTCCCGGCTTGCTCTTTATTATGTACCACATCTCGGTCTTCCCGGCGCATCCGTGGCGTTTCTGCGCCAGCTCGTCGTCGGGGTGAACCTGAACGGAGAGGTCTTGCCGCGAGTCTATGAACTTTATTAGCAGCGGAAATTTGTTTCCGTACTTCTCGTAAACTTTTCTGCCCACAAGCTGCTCCTTGTACTTGTCTATAAGTTGCGGTAGAGTAAGCCCAACGTCCACATCGTCGGCAATGCCACGGTTGGCAGCCACGCTCTCGTGTCCCGGCACAGCCGATATTTCCCACGATTCGCCTATGTTCTCCTCGTTTGTCCCGATGCTTTTGAATGGCGCTATTAGCGAGCCTCCCCAAATGGTCGGTTTAAGGTAAGGCTCAAATTTATAGGGTTTCATATTCTTGCTGATATTTTAATTTTCATGCTGCAAAGGTAGTGAGTAAAAATGTAAATTCATACCACTTTTTTTGCACATAATTGCACTATACAAATAAGTTGCTGCCAATGATTCGGTTGTTTCGTGTTGTATAACATATTGTCATTTTTAAAGGTTAGGTTATAAATTCGTAATTTTGCAGTCGCATCTGACTTATTTGTTTAAAATTACTTCATTTTCAGATTTTAAGAATCAAACTTTATACCAAACAACAATGAAAAAAATAGTTTTTTTGCTATTCGTGGCATGTATGGCGGTTGTGACTGCCAAGGCGTGGCGCAATATGCCTATGCCCAAACTGCACATCGAAGGCAGATATCTTGTTGATGAAAACGGCAACAAGGTTAATCTTCATGGCGTGGCGCAGACCTACAGCCCTTGGTTTAACGAGAAGGGCAAGTATTGGGACAACTACGATGTGGACAACTGTCTGAAATACAATAAGAGAGTGCTTGACGGAGCGCTCGACAAGGGCTACAAGATTAACGTGCTTCGCCTGCACATGGACCCTTATTGGAGCAACAATCCAAGCGCAAATAATGGTGACGAGAGCGATATCTCGGCTTTCAACATGCTTCGCTTCAAGCAATATTTCAACTCGGTTTTCTACGAGATGGCAAAGTATTGCGAGTCAAACGGAATCTATGTCGTTATGCGTCCGCCGGGCGTGTGTCCCAAGGAGATTACCGTAGGCGACAACTATCAGAAATATCTTATAAAGGTGTGGGAGTATGTTGCCGACCGTCTTGTAAAAGAAGGCAACACGTCGATAATGATTGAGCTTGCCAACGAGCCTATAAGAATCTGCAAGACTGATGCTTCGGGCAACAAGGTAACAACTGGCGCTTCTGCCGACTATTTTCAGCCTATTGTCGATGCAATCCGCGCAAAGGGATGCAACAACATAATCTGGGTTCCAGGACCTGGATATCAGAGCGATTATCGCGACTATGCCGTTACACCAATCACGGGCGATAACATCGGCTATGCCGTTCATTGCTATCCAGGCTGGTTTGGCAGCGATGCCGAGGTTGAGAGCGCAGAGAACACCGGCGATGTTTCGGGCGGCGGATATAATGGCTTTATTAACGGATGGCACGAGCGCATTAACTGCGTAACCGACTTTGCCCCAATCATCGTAACCGAGATGGACTGGGCTGCTAAGAAATACGATTGCTCGTGGGGAAAATCAACAACAGGCGTAAGAGGCGGCGAAGGCTTCGGAGCAAACTTCAAGTTCCTTTGCGATTATACCGGAAACGTAAGTTGGACGGTCTTTACAGGTCTGAATCTCTTGGCTGAGTATGACGACAGCAAGCCAGACGGCTCAACATTCCTTACCGACCCAGAATCGTGCGCGCGTCCTGTGTACCGCTGGTTCAAGGACTATGCAGCCGAGTGGCCTAACCCAACAGAGGATGCCCGCAAACTTGTGAGCCTCGAACTGGGTTGTGCCGACAATTTCAAGATTCTTCCGGGCAACGCCATCGCCATTCCTGTTGATGCTACGTTTGCCGACGGACACAAGTCGTGCGTAAGCGCAACAGTCGATTACAGCATCAGCAATCCTTCGGTGGCATCGTTCAAAAACGGCATGTTGCTGTGCAATGGAGTGGGCGAGACCGATGTCGTAATATCGCTAACCGATGACTTCGGAACACGCAAGGAGGTGAGCGTTCATCTGACGCTTACTCCGTTCCCGTTGTCGGCCGATTCTTTCAATCCGAATATCTGGGAGAAGGGCTCGTTCGATGAGAAGACAGGCACGCTCGTTACCGGAAAATACGGCTTCGGCGGATGGACATACAACAACGGCTTAAATATGTCTGACTGCAAGTATCTTGTTGTCGAGTTGTACGAGAAACAAAATGCTGGCGCCGAAATTCACCTGTTCGACGAGAACGATTATTGGGCACAGAAGGCAACGATACAAATAGGTACTCGTACCCGTGTGGTAGAGGAACTTGCAACCCTGAAAAAAGGAAACGGCGTTACGCTCAATACAGAGCACATCTATATTGCCGGATTCTGGTCGTATGGCGGAAATCCGATAAGGATTAAGAGCGTATTCCTGTCTAACGACAAAGACGCAACCGGGGCGGCAACTGGCATCGACGAGGTTGAGGCTTTGCCAGACTGTGGCGACAACGTAATATACAATCTGCGCGGCCAGCGAGTAGTAAACCCAACTCCGGGAATCTACATCAAGAACGGTAAGAAAATAGTTATAATTTAGGTTAATATTATTATGTAAAAGTGAAAGAAGAGAGCCATCGTTGCCGAGGCTCTCTTTTTTTTTGGTAAATATTACATTGTGTTTATGACGAATAGTCGCCATAAACACAAGTATAACGTTATAAATCAGGGCTGTTTATCTTAAAGCTGATGCCTAAAAATATGGTTTGCTTTTACATCTTCAGGTTTGCTTTCTTGACCGTGGTGTTTGATCTTGGCACCAAGTGATTTCCGCTTATGTAGAAATCCGCCGTCGTTGGCATAGAGCAATCTCGCAAACAACGATAGGGCCAGACACGCTAGCGCGCGGTTTGAAAAATGTTTCATTGTTGTGATAAAGATAAAAAGTTATTATTTGTTTATGAATCGGGGCATTATGATGTTTTTGTATGTATCAATAATATCGTGCTAATAGCTTGATTAACAGCCGCATCTGCCAATGAACGATACACTCTCAGAATGTCGTTCATCTGGGTCGATAATCCAAAACGAGCCTTCAAGATTGTGCGAATCTGGCGCTGTATTATCTTTCAGCTTTATTACATTAACGCGCAGCACATAGTTCTGGTTGGCATAAGAATATAGGTTGCCATCATTCCATTTTAGGGTAAACTTTTCAAGCTTGTTGTTTATTACAACGTAGGCTGTCTCTGCCAAATCGTTTACCATCACAAACTTCTTGGCTTTCATGTCGTCCTCGTTTCTGAAGAATTCGCAGCTTCCGCCGTCGATTTCATCGGGGAACGAATCGAATGTACCGATTTCAATCTTTATGCTGTCGGGCAGGGCATTTCGGGCGCGTGCCTTTTTGATATACTCAATCCATGGGCCGGCGTCTTTGTCTTTAATGTGGAACATTTCCCAATTAGCATACTCGCTGCTGCATGACGTTATTCGCAATGTGTCTTTGTCGAAGGTACACTTGTGCGGGTAGAATCTTCCGTCATTGCAAAAACTGATGTACAGAACCTGATTCCTTAAGATGTATGGAAAGTTTTTGAATCCGTCGTCGAAACCGTTTAACGAATATCTTTCAATCGTATTTTGTGTGATTCTGGTAACATCCTCGCAGCCGTTGTATGCCAGCCAGTAGCCGTGCAGTCTCTCCAGCATCTTGTTGTCGAGTTGTGGGTTGCGGCTTATGCTGTCCATCAGGTCGTCAATGTAATAACGCTTTGTATGCTCCCGATTGTCTGGCAGCTTTCTGGTCGTGAAGTTCTCGACATTGGCTATTTTGTATTCGTTTTTTTCTTTGCAGAGAGTTACTTGCAAATCTACCTTGTAGGTTGTCAGGTCGTAGGTGTCGTCGTACGCATCATCCAATGTCGTTTCATAGCGTACACGGAACACATTTTCTGCCGTCATTTCAATAGTCATGCTCTTGAGCGAGTTTTCGTCCATGGTATAGCCGGCAACCAGCATGCAGCCGTACGCTTCGCTGTAAGCATTCATAAGCTTGCTTCTGAATTCCTCGGTACAATATTTCTTGCACAGAAGTCTGTAATGCGTGTAAAACGTGTAGTTTTCCGGATTTGCATTCGAGATGGAGTCGAACTCGGTAAATACGGTCCTGATGAATTCTATTTGCTCCTTGTCGGAGTTGTCTTTACAGCCTATTGTCAGAAATGTAGCCATTAGGCAGATAATGTAGAATATTTTTCTCATTTTTTACGTTTAGATTCCTGTTCTTTTTTGCTCAACGGCTAATTACGAAGAGCGTGCAAATGTACATATTTTTTTGTTTTTTATCAGATATTAAATCAGAAATATCGGATTATTTGAAAGTTCTTTCGAATTGACAATGGATAATAATTGATAATTGATAGTTGACAATTTCTTTTGAAATTTGAAGTTTGAGAATTGAAAAAACTAAGCAATTTACAAATCACAATGGACAATTGACAATGAAAAATTGAGATTTGAAAGCCGAAAAGCAGCATTTTACAAGCTGCAACTTACTTTCAAGGTTGCTTCAAGTAAGCCGGAGGGTACGGGGTAGCTACGGGGAAGCAAGCCGATAGTAAGGGGATAGTAAGGGGCAGGTAAGCCAGAAGTAAGCCGGAAGGTTCGGAGTAGGTACGTTCAAGGTACGTGGTAGCTACGGGGTAGGAACGGAGTAGCTACGGGGAAGTAAGCCGATGGTAATGGACAATTGCCAATTCACAATTATAGAGTTGAAAATTGAGGGTTGAAAAATCGTATCAAGGTAGGTTTGAAAGTTGAGAACGCTACAAATTGTATAAAGCCACAAGTAAGCCGTAAGGTATAGAAAGCTCATTGGCGGACATAAAAAGGAGGCATGACGAAAATCATGCCCCCGTTTTGTGGAATCTCTTGTATTGTGAATACTTTTTTAAGAATGTAAACGCGCGGAGCGTTATTTCTTGTTAAGTTCCTGTTTCTTTTTGTCGAGTTCCTTCTGCTGCTTGTCAAGTTTGTCCTGCTGTTTCTTTAGCTTCTCGAGCTCCTTGCGCTCCTTGGCTTCCTGCTCGCGCTTCTCCTTGTTAGCCTTGAACTCGTCTTTTATAGCCTTCTCCTTCAAGTACATCTCGCCCTTGAACTGTTCAGAATCGTCCTTCATCTTTTCCTTTTCAATCTTGGCGCGTTCCTCAATCACGGCAACCTTAGTCTTGTAGGCTGACTGTTTTTTCGCCTCCTTCTTTCTCTGCGGAGCAACTTCCGGAATGTTCTTCGGCTTTTCTTCCTTCTTCTCAGCCTTGTTTTCTACCATCTTTGCTCCCTTCTCCTTTATCGGCTTAGCCGATTTGTCGGCCTTTGCCTTTGGAGCTGTGTAGCCTACCTCGAACTGGAAGGATGCAGCCGGCATTCCGTTGGTATTGTAGAGCGATAGGATAGGATTGTCGTCCCACGCATAGCGCACGCTCTTAGGCTGTTTCACGTCGGGACACGAAATGGTTACCGTCTTGCCGTCTGATGTGGCGTCGGCCTTGTAATAGAAGCCGCTTTCGCCAGCCAGTTCGAAGCCTCGCAGCGAGCCTTTCTGCACATCTTCGCGCGTGAACGACAGAACGACTGCTCCGTTCTTGCCAGCCTTAACATCCTTAACCACAGGACCTTCGGCAATCATCTTGTCCTTTTTGTAGACAAGTCGCTCAATCTGAAGGAATACGCGCTCGGCAACATCGCGCTTTTTCAGAGGGTGAATGTCGTTCCACTCGCCAAGACCGAGAGCCGTTGCAAGGGCAGCATCTGGAATAAGCGTGCTTGCCTCGCGCTGTGCGTTGCGCAGAGCCGCCCATTCGCTGTCGAAAGGCTTGTCGTGCGTCTCCATAAAGTTGGCAAGCTGAACGATGATGAATGGGGTAGAATAGCCCTGACGTTTGCGCCAGTCGGCAACCATCTTCTGCAAGAGGTCTGAATATTCGTTTGCGCGACTTGTGTTGCTCTCGCCTTGGAACCATACCGTTCCGCAGAAACGGAACTTGTTGAGTGGAGCAATCATTCCGTAGTACAGACCAATTGGCTTGTACTGGAAGAATGTCTGACCGATTCGTGCAGGCATTCTTGAGCCTATCTTGTGTCGCCAGTTCTGCGAGAGGGTAATCTCGTAGCCGTTGTTGAACGTGAGCTTGTATGGCTTCTCTCTTACGAAGCTTGGCTTACCCTGATAGCTAATAACGCGCACCGCGATGATATTTTTGCCGGCGCGGAGCAAGTCTGGTCTCACCTTGTATATTCGCGGCGGATACTGATATCCTGTTGAGCCAACGCATACGCCGTTTACATAAACGCTGTCGGCATCGACAATGCAGCCCAGCCTGAGCACGGCTTCCTTGCCTGCGCATTTCTCCGGAACGTCTATTTCCTGACGCAGCCAGTGCGAGCCGTTCACAATCTTGCCGTCGGGTGCTCCCCAGTCGCTGAACATATCAACCATTTCCCATTTGTTGTCATCGAAATAGAGCGATGTCCATTCGGTTAGTCCGTGGTCTGTCTCGTTCAAGATATTGTTCCAAGTGCGCATCTTCTCGGCCTCCTCCTTTAGAGTCTTTTCAATGTAGCCGTTCTGATAGCATTTGTCGGCTTCTTTACGGTAAGCCGGATAGTTCTCGAGTGCGTCGTAGTGCATCCAAGCCTCGATAGGAGAGCCTCCCACGCTCGAGTTTACGATGCCCACCGGAACGTTCTCGCTTATGTTAATGTTCATGCCCAGATAGTAGCAGAGTGCCGACATCTCGGGAGCATTCTTTGGGTTGAGCTCCTTCCAGTCGCACGCCTTGAAATCCTTTTGCGGCTCTCTGAAGTTGAATGTAAGCGGAATCTTAACGTATCTAACGTTAGTGTTCACGATACTGTCCATGTCCTTCTTGTAAAGGTCGGCTGTGCGTCGCATCGGCAGTTCCATGTTGCTCTGTCCCGAACACAGATAAACATCGCCAATAAGGATGTTGTTTACCTTTATGTCGTTTACCAAAAGCGTGTACGGACCGCCGGCCTTCATTGCCGGAAGCGATATTTCCCATTCGCCGCTTTCGCTTGCGATGGTCTTCACCTTCTTTCCGTTCAGAGCGATGAAAACGTTTTCCTTAGGGTCGGCCCAGCCCCATATTCTGATTTCTGCATTCCGCTGTATCACCATATTGTCTGAAAAAATCTTTGGCAAGCGGACGGTGGCGTTTGCAACTAATGCTGACAGAAGCAAAGCCAAGGAAAGGAATGCTTTTTTCATATTAAAAAATAATTAACGTTATCTTGTTATCAAATGCAAAGTTAGTCATTATTGGTGTAATGGCAAAAGCTTGTATAAACAAAAAGTTCTCAACTTCACAGTTGAGAACTTCTTTTAACTCTTTTTCCAATCTTTTTTACCTTATTAATCCAAATGATATTTTAATTTACACTTAGTTCTTCTTTAAAAGCAGTGCAAAGATAATACTATCTGTTGGAAACTGCAAATAAAATTGACGGAATTTTTCAAAAATAATGTTTTTTAACACTATCGTTCGTTGTTTTTAAATGATTTTAACAATTCAGGCCACTTGTCTGAAAGTTCTTGCATTGAGTGCAGAAGAAGGTTCGCTCCCTCGCATAGCAGAACGCTGTCGGGCAGCGGACCTGTGTTTACGGCAACCGTAAAGATGTTTGCCGCCACTCCTGCCTGAACACCAAGCGGAGCGTTCTCTACAACGATAGCCTCATTTGGCTTTACACCGGCTTTCTGAAGTCCCATCAGATATGGCTCTGGATTAGGCTTGCCGTATTTTACGTCGAAAGCCGTAACCATCTTGTCGGATGTAAAAATGCCGGGAAAGTGCGTGTTCAGTCTGTCGAGCAGAGATTTCTGTCCGCTTCCTGTTACCAGAACGATTTGCAGACCGTCGGCCTTGATTTTGTTTAGCAGCTCGGCTGCTCCGGGCATCGGACCAGCCTGTGGGCACTTGTTGAATACTTCGGTCTTCCAAGCATAAATCTGCTGCTTTTCTTCCTCGGTTGCATCGCGCCCCCATGTGCGCTGTGCCAGAATGTTGATTGTGCCGGCTCCCGTTCTGCCTTCGTGCATGTAAGCCTCTTCCTTTGTCATGGGCAGACCGTATTTTTTCATTCCTTCGCTCCAAGCAAGGGCATGGTTCGGCATCGAGTCGAACAGTACGCCGTCCATATCAAAAAGTACGGCTTTGAGGTTCATCTCCTCAAAGCCGTGTTTTTTCATATAATCTGTTTTTTCTCTCTTAAACATATATTATTTTAGTTTTTCCTGAATAGCCTTGCTTTCTGCTTCGTATCCCGGCTTGTTTAGGAGGGCAAACATGTTCTTTTTGTAAGCCTCTACGCCCGGCTGGTTGAAGGTATTTACGCCCAGAACCTCGCCGCTGATGCCGCAGGCCTTCTCGAAGAAGTAGATTACCTGACCGAGATAGTACTCGTTAAGCACAGGAACAACAAGACGCATGTTTGGAACGCCGCCGTCAACGTGTGCAAGCTGAGTTCCGAGCTCTGCCATCTTGTTAACCTCGTCGATGCGTTTGCCTGCAAGGAAGTTCAGACCGTCAAGGTTCTCCTCGTCTGAAGGAACGGTGAGCTTCTTGCATGGCTCTTCGATAGATATTACTGTCTCGAAGATTGTTCTTTCGCCTTCCTGAATCCACTGTCCCATAGAGTGAAGGTCGGTTGAGAAATCAACGGCTGCTGGGAACAGACCTTTCAGTTCCTTGCCCTCGCTTTCGCCGTAAAGCTGCTTCCACCATTCGTTCATGTAGTGGAGTTTTGGCTGGAAGTTTACGAGAATCTCAATCTTCTTGCCATCAGCATAGAGAGCGTTGCGAACGGCAGCGTATAGAGCCGATGGATTCTCCTCGAAAGGAACGTTTGTTGCTGTTGCCTTCTCCATCTCGGCTGCACCTGCAACAAGTTGCTCGATGTCGAAGCCAGCCACTGCGATAGGAAGCAATCCTACTGGAGTGAGCACAGAGAAACGACCGCCCACGTTGTCTGGAATAACGAATGTTGTGTATCCCTCCTTGTCGGCTGTTGTGCGTGCTGCACCCTTCTTGGCATCAGTTACGGCAACGATAACCTTACGAGCCACGTCCTTGCCTCTCTGGTCTTCGCACTGCTTCTTAAGCAGACGGAAAGCGATGGCTGTCTCGGTTGTTGTACCGCTCTTTGATATGTTGATTACACCGAATTTCTTGTCCTTTAGGTATTCTGTCAGTTCGGCAAGATAGTCCTCGCCGATGTTGTTGCCGGCAAAGACGATTGTCGGATTCTTCTTATCCTGAACAAGCCACTGGAAACTGTTGCCCAGTGCCTCGATAACGGCGCGTGCGCCAAGATAGCTACCGCCGATACCTGCAACAACAACTACCTCGCAGTTTTCGCGAAGCACGTTTGCGCAAGCCTTCAGGTCGGCAATGTGCTGAGCAGTTATTGATGATGGCAAGTGAAGCCATCCCAAGAAGTCGTTACCCTTACATGTGCCGTTCTCGAGTGCTTCCATGGCAGCCTTTACCTTTGGTTCGTATGACTTGATTTTCTCTACTGATACGAAAGGCGTTGCCTTGCTGATGTTTAAACTAATATTTTTCATATATGCAGTATTAAAATATCTATACTTCTGATGAATTTGTTATGCGGCGCAAATTTAAGATATTTCTTCTTAAAAGAACTCGTGTTATGTTAATTTTTTGGTAATTGTTGTCGGAAAGGATTGCATTTTGCTATAAAAGTATAATTCGCTTGCTTCGGCATTCGTTCCGTTGGCTGGACATAAAAAATACCGACGCCATTATCTGAAGGCGTCGGTAAGTAATTTTATTTCAATCTGTGGCGAGATATGCTCGTACAGAATATTGTACACGGCATCGAGTATCGGCATGTTAACGTGATAGTGCTTGTTAATCTCCTTCATGCACTTCGTTCCGTAATAGCCCTCGGCAATCATCTCCATTTCAATCTGGGCGGTCTTTACCGAATAACCCTTTCCAATCATCGTTCCGAACACACGGTTTCGGCTGAAGTTCGAATATCCCGTAACCAGAAGGTCACCAAGATATGCCGAGCTGATGATTTTGCGGTTCTCCATCGGACTAACCGTATTTACGAATCGCTCCATCTCCTGAACGGCGTTGGAAATCAGCACGGCTTGGAAGTTGTCGCCCATACCCATGCCGTTGCATATTCCGGCGCAGATGGCGTAGACGTTCTTCAGCACGGCTGCAAACTCTATTCCGAAGAGGTCGAGGTTTACTGATGTCTTGACGTATGGGCTTGATATGAAGTTGGCAAGGCATGTAGCCTTCTCCTCGTCCTTGCAGCCCACAGTAAGATAGCAGAGTCGTTCGAGAGCCACTTCCTCGGCGTGCGAAGGACCGGCTATCACGGCAAGATTCTCTTCCGGAACGCCGTAGACCTGATGGAAGTATTCAGAAACAACCAGATTCTCGTCGGGAATGATTCCCTTGATTGCCGTAACTATGAACTTGTCCCTGATGTGAGTCTTCAGTTTTTTCAGATGACTCTTTACATAAGGCGACGGAGTTACGAAAATCAGCGTGTCGGAGTTCTCTACAATATCGTTAATGTCCGAAGAGAACGAAATTTTGTTTATGTCAAAGTGTACACTTTGCAGATATGCAGGGTTATGCCCAAGCCGTTTGAAGTCACTGATTCGGTCGTCTCGGCGGAGATACCAGTTCAAGTGATCCGTACTGTCGAGCATAATCTTGGCAATGGCGGTAGCCCAACTACCACCTCCCAATACTGCTATTCTTCCACAATCTGTCACAGTCTATATTTTATTCGTCAACAACAATCTTGCCGATTATTGCGTTCAATTCGTCAACAGAAGGCTTCTGGATGTCAAGTTTGTACTTCTTGATAATCTCGCCAATCTGCTGCTGTACAGCCTGAGCCTTAGTGCCTGCGAGGTCCTTAACGAGGTTGTATCCTGCCTTCTGAAGCACAGGAACTATGTCTTCGCTAAAGCCGAGTTCAACATATTTGCTTGCTGCATCCTTCGGAGCCTTCTTCTCTGGCTTCATTGTAGGGAAGAGCAGAACCTCCTGAATTGTTGGCTGACCAGTCATAAGGATAGCCAAGCGGTCGATACCGATGCCGATACCTGAAGTTGGAGGCATTCCGTACTGGAGTGCGCGAAGGAAGTCGTGGTCTATTACCATTGCCTCGTCGTCGCCCTTGTCGGCAAGTTTCATCTGCTCAACAAAACGCTCTTCCTGGTCTATTGGGTCGTTCAGCTCAGAGTATGCGTTTGCAAGTTCCTTACCGTTTACCATCAGTTCGAAACGTTCTGTAAGTCCCGGTTTGCTGCGGTGCATCTTTGTCAGAGGTGACATCTCAACAGGGTAGTCGGTGATGAATGTAGGTTGAATGAATGTGCCCTCGCAAGTTTCGCCGAAGATTTCGTCGATAAGCTTGCCCTTGCCCATTATTTCAGTATCCTCAATACCAAGTTTCTTTGCAATCTCGCGCATCTCGTCTTCGCTCATTGTTGAAAGGTCGTAGCCTGTCTTCTCCTTGATGGCATCGAGGATAGGCAGACGGCGGTATGGAGCCTTGAACGATACGATGTTGTCGCCAATCTTGACTTCAGTTGTGCCGTTTACAGCGATACAGATTTTCTCAAGAAGGTTCTCTGTGAATGTCATCATCCAGTTGTAGTCCTTGTATGAAACGTAAAGTTCCATGCAAGTAAACTCAGGATTGTGTGAGCGGTCCATACCCTCGTTGCGGAAGTTACGGCCAATCTCGTAAACGCCTTCGAAACCGCCTACGATAAGACGCTTCAGATAAAGCTCTGTTGCGATACGCAGGTAGAGGTCAACGTTCAGGGCGTTGTGGTGTGTGATGAATGGACGGGCAGAAGCACCGCCGGCAATCTGCTGCAATATAGGAGTCTCCACTTCGGTGAAGCCAGCCTCGTCGAATACCTGACGCATAGTGCGCAGGATTGTTGCTCTCTTCAAGAATGTGTCCTTTACGCCGTTGTTTACGATAAGGTCAACGTAACGCTGGCGATAACGGAGCTCAGGGTCGTCAAATGAATCATAAACCTGTCCGTCCTTCTCCTTTACGATTGGGAGCGGCTTAAGGCTCTTTGCAAGAACTGTCAATTCTTTGGCGTGAACGCTGATTTCGCCTGTCTGTGTGCGGAAAACAGTACCCTTTACGCCAATAAAGTCGCCAAGGTCAAGAAGCTTCTTGAACACTGTGTACATTTCAAGTTCAGGAGTGTTCACATCGTCGCGTGTGATATAAACCTGAATTCTGCCTTTAGAGTCTTGCAGTTCGGCAAAAGATGCCTTACCCATAACTCGTCGGCTCATCATACGGCCAGCAATACAAACTTCTCTTGGTTCATCATCGTCCTTGAACGCCTCTTTAATCTCAGTAGTGTACGCGTTTGTCGGATACTCTGCAGCAGGATATGGGTCTATTCCCATAGCGCGCAATTCGTTAAGGCAATTGCGGCGGTTAATCTCCTGTTCACTCAGTTCTAATATGTTCATATTTGATTTTTAATGACTTTTTAAATCACAAATTTGATGGCAAAAGTACAAAATCTTTTTTATACGCTATTTCTGTTTTACGAAAAATGTAATAAAATGTTAAAAAAAATACTCAAATTTGGTGGTTTTATATATAATACTTAAATTTGCAACTGATTATTAAGATATCTAATTCTAATTTAGTTAAATGGTAGTTTGGTTGATATTGGGCTTTGCGTTTGCCGTTTTGGGCATAGCCTATCTATATAGCTGTAAAGATTATTATCTTGAACAAGAAGGCTTCGTGGCTTCACTCTTGTCGTTTTTCTGTCCAAAGAACGACGAAAGCGGGGGCAGCGAAGAACCTGTCCGTCAGCAGCGCACATCGTTTGTGAGCACCGATACAATATGTACTTGCGAGGCGCCGGTGGCGCAGAATCCTTTCGGACCGTTGCAGACGAAGGAACTTGACAGCTACATGATTGGCGATGAGATTATCTGCAACCGTGTTCTGTACTCAAAGAATGCGGAAGGCGGACTCGAAGCTATTGCGTATATAAGTAAGGTAGTAGAGGAGTATCTTGCAGAAGATGAGACGAGAAATGAATTCTTGAAGCATCTTGGAACAGACGATACTACCGTTGCAAAGATTGAGCCTGTAATCATGAACTACGAGGTTGTGAGCATTGGCGAAAGTGCCTTCAGTATGATTCAGGGATTGCTGGAGATTGTCATTCCTGATACTGTAACGGAGATTGGCGACAGCGCATTTTCGGGCTGCGTAGATTTGAAGACTATCAGACTAGGCTCTGGAATTCAGAATATTGGCGTAGGCGTTTTTGACGATTGCAAGTGTCTCGAATCTGTCTATTTCGACGGCGACACTCTGCCGGTATGCGAAGACAGTACTAAACTTCAGAAATGTATTCTCCGTGTTCCCGAGAAAAGCTTTTGCAGCATAATTGCATCGCCTTTCGGACAGCAGTTTAAGCA
This sequence comes from Bacteroides sp. Ga6A2, assembly GCF_000702225.1. NCBI lineage: Bacteria > Pseudomonadati > Bacteroidota > Bacteroidia > Bacteroidales > Bacteroidaceae > Bacteroides > Bacteroides sp. Ga6A2. The sequence continues at coordinate 24,107 of NZ_JNKX01000035.1, forward strand.
GATTACCGACGGAAGATATGTTAAAAGCGGATTGTGGACTTTCAGATATCTGCAAGACCGCAAGAAGGTCGAAATCGTGAAGTTTGACGGTCGCGATAGCGAAATTGAAATTCCTTCGAGCGTTATTCTCGAGGGTTTGGGCGTTGTTGTCGCAGGCATCGGCAAAAATGCGTTCCGCGATAATCAGCGACTTGTGAATGTGAAGTTTTCAAGCCGACTCACTTTCATTTCTGACCACGCTTTCGAAGGCTGCTCATCATTGCATAAGATTGATGTACCCGACAATGTGGCGCGTATCGGAGCAGGTGCTTTCTGCGGATGCGAGAATGCCGTTGAACTCCGTTTGCCTGAGAATCTTACAACCCTGAAGGTTGCCACGTTCAAGAAATGCAAGGCTTTGCGCAAGATTACCCTTCCGCTGAATCTTCAGCGACTCGAGGACGATGCTTTCAGCCTCTGCTCGTCAATCAATGCCATTGATTTTCCGCCTACGGTTACGGAGATTGGAATCCGTACATTCTCGCAGTGTGTGGCTTTGACAGATGTCCAACTTCCGGAGAATCTGCAAAAACTTGGTAATGCGGCGTTTGGCGATTGCATAAATATGGAACATATCTGTTTTCCTGATGGTTTCTCAAAACTTCACAAGGCAGAAATGATTGATGCCATTCAGGGCTGCGAGAAACTTAATGTCACGGAATTGTTAAAAAATAATAATTAAACGTAAAATAATTTCCTTTTTCTTTGGTTTGATAGCAATTATATATATATTTGTGGTGTGATACCCGAAATCTTGTTTATACTCCGTTTTGAGGAGCAAATTGCATAAAACCAAAGTATTATGAAGAAATTATTACTACTGGCTATGCTGGCCGTCATTTCGGTCGCAGCCACTGCACAGACAATTAAGAAGGTAAAGGCGAATCAGGTTCTTTACTTCGATCACGAATCCGTAGCTAAGGCATTTGAAGAAAAGTGGGTGCATAATGGAAAGGGCGAGAGCATCTTTGCATATAAGACTTGTCTCCAGACCATCGATCCTACAAGCGATAAGGTTATTCAGCCGCAGCGAATGGAAGGCGTAATTGTCAAGCAGGAAGGCTCTCACAAGGAGATGACACTTGCCGTTACCGGATGTAAGGGCGTGATTGTATATTGCGCAAACAAGGGCTCTGACTATGCCCGAAACCTTTATGTGAAGGCTCACTTCAGCGGAGCATTCTGGGGTTCTGTTGAACAGGTTGTCGACAAGAGCGGCTCGGCTGCTGTAAAATACGAGAATCTGAATCCAAACCACGATTATACAATAAGTATAACAGCATCTGGAGATTTGGTATGTTATGCTATCAAGTTTCTCAAGTAACAAATTTTCAATTGTGTAAATATTGGCCGTTGTTCAGTTTTTTATTGGGCAACGGTTTCTTTTTTGAAATAAATGTAGTATCTTCGCAGCGAAAAATAAAACACTTTTTTATAATATGAAGACTTTAGAGAAAATTTTTGCAGAGAAGCTTCTTAAGATTAAGGCTATCAAGTTGCAGCCAAACAGTCCTTTTACTTGGGCATCAGGCTGGAAATCACCATTCTATTGCGACAACCGCAAGACTCTGTCTTATCCTGAGTTGCGCAGCTTCGTAAAGACTGAGTCTGCACGAATCATCATGGAGGAGTTTCCGGGCGTGGATGCTGTTGCAGGTGTTGCTACTGGTGCAATTCCGCAGGGCGCACTTGTTGCCGATTTGCTTAACAAGCCATTTGTTTACGTTCGCTCTAAACCAAAAGATCACGGTCTTGAGAACCTTATCGAAGGCGAACTTCGTCCGGGAATGAAGGTTGTTGTGCTCGAAGACCTTATCTCAACCGGCGGTAGCAGTCTGAAGGCTGTCGAGGCTATCCGTAACAGCGGATGCGAGGTGCTTGGCATGGTTGCATCTTATACTTACGGCTTCGACGTTGCTGTTCAGGCATTCAAGGATGCCAAGGTTAAGCTCATCACACTTACTAACTACGAGGCTGTTGTTGATGTGGCTCTGAAAACTGAATATATTACAGAGGCAGATGTTCAGGTTCTTAACGAATGGAGAAAAGATCCTGCACACTGGAATGTATAAATAAGAAATATGTCATTACATAAATACGAAAGTTCTGTAAAAACCATCCCTTATACACGAGAGATGGTTTTCTCTAAGTTATCGGATCTGAGCAATCTGCAAAATGTAAAGCAGAAACTTGACAATCCGGAATTGGTTGCAAAACTGAAGGAACAGGCAGACGGCGATCAGGTTGAGAAGATGATTCCTGTACTCAAGAGTCTTACTTCAGACACCGATTCGGTAAGCGTTTCAGTTCCGCCAGTGGGCAACCTCACTCTTCGCGTTGTTGAGCGCGAGGAAAAGTGCATAAAGTACGCATTGGAGAATGTTCCGATAAATGCAAATCTGTGGATTCAACTTTTGCCAATCGACGCTAATTCGTGCAAGATGAAGGTCACTATTGGTGCCGACCTTAACCTTATCATGCGCGGAATGCTTGGCGGAAAGCTCGAGAAAGGTGCAGAGGGCATTGCAAATATGCTTTCGCGCATGCCTTATACTGAATTCTAATAAAACAAGACTATGGCTACAAAACTTTGGGAAAAGAACGTTCAGGTGAACGAGGAAATCGAGAAGTTTACCGTTGGTAGAGACCGTGAGATGGACTTGTATCTTGCAAAGTACGATGTGCTCGGTTCTATGGCTCACATAACGATGCTCGAGAGCATCGGACTGCTTGGCTCCGACGAACTTCCGAAACTTCTTTCCGAGTTGAAGAATATCTATCGGCTTGCCGAAAAGGGCGAGTTCGTGATTGAGGACGGTGTTGAGGACGTACACTCGCAGGTTGAACTGATGCTTACGCGCAAACTTGGCGACATGGGCAAGAAGATTCACAGCGGACGCTCGCGCAACGACCAAGTGCTTGTCGACCTGAAGCTTTTTACTCGTGCCGAGATTAAGGAGATTGCCGAAGAGGTAGAGGTACTGTTCAACGAGCTGATTGCCCAGAGCAATAAGTACAAGAACGTGCTGATGCCGGGCTACACTCACTTGCAGGTTGCCATGCCGTCGAGTTTCGGACTGTGGTTCGGAGCGTATGCCGAGGGCTTGGTAGACGATATGATGTTCCTTCAGGCAGCGTTCAAGATTACCAACCGCAACCCTCTCGGTTCGGCTGCCGGATATGGCTCTTCTTTTCCGCTGAACCGCACGCTTACCACTAAGCTTCTGGGCTTCGACTCGATGGACTATAACGTGGTCTATGCACAGATGGGACGCGGCAAGACGGAGCGCAACGTTGCGTATGCCATGGCTTCGATTGCCGGAACGATTGCAAAACTTGCCTTCGATGCCTGCATGTTCAACAGTCAGAATTTCGCCTTCGTGAAACTTCCTGATGAGTGTACTACGGGTTCGAGCATCATGCCTCACAAGAAGAATCCTGATGTGTTTGAACTTACTCGCGCCAAGTGTAACAAAATTCAGTCGCTTCCGCAGCAGATTATGCTCATAATGAATAACTTGCCAAGCGGATATTTCCGTGACTTGCAGATAATAAAGGAGGTGTTCCTTCCTGCCTTTAAGGAGTTGAAGGATTGTCTGAAGATGACTTCATACATCATCAACAAGATGAAGGTGAACGAGAATATTCTCGACGATTCGCGTTACGACAATATGTTCAGCGTTGAGGAGGTGAACAGACTGGCTGCAAGCGGAATGCCTTTCCGCGATGCCTACAAGAAGGTGGGACTTGATATTGAGGCTGGAAACTTCAAACCTAACAAGGATATCCACCACACTCACGAGGGCAGCATCGGAAACTTGTGCAACGAGCAGATTCAGGCTCTGATGAGCGAGGTTGTGAGTGGCTTCAATTTCAAGACGATGGTTGATGCCGAGAATGCCTTGCTTGGCAGATAAAAAACAGAAAAATATTTCAGAGGGTTGAAGAAGATGGCGTGCCGTTCTTTTCTTCAATCCTTTTTTCGTAATCTATAATACTATAACTTTATGAAATTCAGATTTTGTGGAAGGAGCGGCGTGCAGATGCCTGTTGTGTCGCTCGGCTTGTGGCATAACTTCGGCGATGTAGACGACTTCAAGATTGCCACCGATATTGTTGTGTCGGCTTTCGACCAAGGAATATGCCATTTCGATTTGGCTAACAACTACGGTCCTGCGCCCGGTTCGGCAGAGACAAATTTCGGCAGAATTCTAAGAAACGAACTGGCTTCGCATCGCGACGAGATGCTCATTACATCAAAGGCTGGACACGAGATGTGGCAGGGCGTGTATGGCGACGGCTCTTCGCGCAAGAATCTGATGGCGAGCATCAATCAGAGTCTGAAACGTACGGGACTTGAATATTTCGACATCTTCTATAGCCACCGATATGACGGCGTAACGCCGGTTGAGGAGACGATGCAGGCTCTTATCGACATTGTACGCCAAGGCAAGGCTCTCTATGTGGGCATATCAAAATATCCGCTCGATTTGCAGCAGAAATGCTACGATATTCTGCGCGAGGCAAAAGTTCCGTGTCTTGTAAGTCAGTACCGATACAGCATGTACGACCGTAAGGTCGAGGACGGAACGCTGAAGTGCGCTGCCGACAATGGTTCGGGTGTGGTGGCCTTCTCTCCTCTGGCGCAGGGATTGCTTACCGACCGCTATCTGAACGGCATTCCGGAACATTCGCGCGCTGCGAGAGAGACAGGCTTCTTGCAGAAAGGGCAGGTGTCGGAAGAACGCGTTGCGGCATCAATAAAACTGAATGAGATTGCGAAGAAACGTGGACAGTCGTTGGCGCAGATGGCTTTGGCGTGGATTCTGAAAGATGAGCGAATGACATCAGTGATTATCGGCGCAAGTTCGGTTGAACAACTGAATAATAATATAAAATGTATCGATAACCTCGATTTCTCGGCCGAGGAACTTTCGCAGATTGAGGACATACTAAAAGACCCTGTTCTTTCGTTCTGATTATGAATCGGACTTGCGCATTACAAGCGAAATGCGCAAGTCCGATGATGTTAAAAGTGTGATATGAAACAAACATATAAAACAATTTTGGCGTTGATGCTATGCCTCTGGACAACGGCGTGCGGCGACGTTTATAATTCAGGCTCAAGCTACAAGGTGAATTTCGGCTGCAACGTGTCGTTCTCGCCGTATAATGTGGCGCAGAGCATGGGGCAGTTCATCAGCATACGCAAGAATGGCAGCTCGAAACTTCTGATAACGAAGATGGATGGCTCGACCCACACGCAGACGCTCACCGAGGCAAAACTGCTGTCGACGTATCTGGGGCTTGGCGGATTGATTCTCGGCACGCCGACGCTCAACAACGATAACCTTGGGTTGGTGTGCTACGATTTGGCTTGTCCTGAGTGCAATTTGGAAAGTGCGCGGGTCCAGTTCGATGACAAGGGCATTGCCAAATGTACGCGCTGCGGCAATCAGTACGACTTAAACAACGGAGGTATAGTTGTCGAAGGCAAAGGCAGGCCGTTGTGGAAATACAGAGTTACTCAGTCGGTAGACGGTTCGGTTCAGGTTTATAACTGATTCCGAGCCGTTTTTTTATGTGCCGGCAATAATATCAGAATGTAAATAAAAACGCCTTTGAAGTGATAACCTTAAAAAATGAAAATGTTTTTAATAGCAAAAAATGCTGATTTTTTGCTATTTTTCTTCCGATTTATAAGCGGTAAATTATAAGGTATCTGATAAGTTCCGCCGGCTTCTCGAAAATGGCAAGGAATCGCTCCCTGTGGCATGTTTCACCACAAATGCCGAAACATCGTCTGGCAACAGCGGAAGTGCCGTGGTAAACGCGAAAGGCGAGTTGATAGGACTTAATTTCGACCGCACCGCCAGCAGCGCGTCAAGCATTTATTACTCAAATCCTCATACTCTCCGAAACATCGTTGTCTCGTCCGACTATATTCTCTGGGTCTTGAAGAATTATTCTCCGGGCAAGTATGTTCTCGAAGAATTCGGAAAATAAAGAAGAAAGTGCAGAAACACAACCGAGGTTTCTGCACTTTCTTTATACTCGAATTCGGAGTTCAACTCGTTGATTGCAGTCATTCTAAAAGCTGAAATCCCGAACGAAACCCGAGGGCATCCCGAAGAAATGTGAAACAGGAAGAACTGCGTTTTTTATCCCAGAACTCACGTTTTTTATATAAAGGTAAAATCCGTAAAAATCGAGAATTTTGAAAAATATCGGCAAAAAAGAAGTCCGAAAATTTGCAGGATAAAAAAAATGTCGTATCTTTGCATCGCTTTTCAGAACTAAAGCAAATGCGGAAGTAGCTCAGTTGGTAGAGCACAACCTTGCCAAGGTTGGGGTCGCGGGTCCGAGTCCCGTTTTCCGCTCAAGTGAAAGACTCAGATTTCTGGGTCTTTTTTTGTGTGTAAAATAAGAGAGATTTCAATACCTAATTGATTTTCAGGATTAATAAACAATGCGGATTTTAAGGTAGAAACAGATTTGGTGAGTCTGCAAAATCGTACTTTGGTACACTAAATATTGAATATAGTCTTGTAGATTAACCAAAGTTTTTGCTTATCTTTGCAACAGATTTTTATAATATTAAACATTCTTATGTCAATATTTATCTTTTTGAAGCTGATAGGCTGTCTGGCTCTTCTAATGTATGGAATGAAGGTGATGAGCGAGGGTCTTCAGAAGATGGCAGGTAGTCATTTGCGCCATGTCCTTGGTGCAATGACGACGAATAGGGTGACGGGACTGTTTACCGGAGCCTTTATAACCGCAGCCATCCAATCATCAACCGCAACAACCGTGATGACTGTCAGTTTTGTAAATGCAGGTTTGCTTACGTTGGTACAGGCAATTTCTGTAATTATGGGTGCCAATATCGGTACTACATTCACTGCATGGATAATGTCGGCAGGCTTCAATTTTAATATTGCAGATTACGTATTCCCTATGTTCGCCGTGGCTTTAGCGTTCAACTATTCAAAGAAACGCAAAAGTCTCGGCGAATTTATTTTTGGTTTGTGCTTCCTCTTCTTCGGTCTTGGTATGTTGAGGCAGAATGCCGTAGACATGGATTTGGGACATAATCAGATGGTGCTCGACTTTTTTGCGTCAACCGGCAACTACGGATTCCTTAGTATTCTGCTCTTTCTCTTGTTGGGCAGTATCCTTACTATGTGCGTGCAGAGTTCTGCTGCCATCATGGCAATAACCATGATTCTGTGCTCGCAGGGCGTTCTGCCAATCTATCAGGGAATTGCGCTTGTAATGGGCGAGAATATCGGTACAACCGTAACATCAAACATCGCCGCACTCACAGCCAACACTCAGGCGCGCAGAGCCGCCTTCGCCCACATGTTCTTCAACTTGTTCGGCGTATTTTGGGTGCTCATCTGCTTCAAGCCGTTCGTAAACATGGTGTGCTCGCTTGTGGGCTACGATGTAACTCTTACAGGAGCCGATGCAGCTTCAGAGGCTGGAAAACTTACGTTCGTTCTGGCAACGTTCCATACAGCTTTCAATGTATGTAACGTGCTCATCTTGATATGGTTCATCAAGTTTATCGAGAAACTCGTGTGCCGCGTAATCGTATCCAAGAATCAGGACGAGGACGACGAGTTCAGACTCAACTTCATCAGCGGTGGTATCTTGTCTACTGCCGAACTTTCGGTTCTCGAGGCTCAGAAGGAAATCAACAACTTTGCCGTTCGTTCGCAGAAGATGTTCGGACTTGTGCGCACGCTTATGCACACCGAGAAGCAGAGCGACTTCAACAAACTCTTTGCCCGAATTGAGAAGTATGAGGGCATCTGCGACAATATGGAGGTTGAGATTGCCAACTATCTTAATAAGGTGAGTGAGGGACGACTCAGCGACGACACAAAGCAGAAAATACGCATCATGCTGCGCGAGATTACCGAGATTGAGAGCATCGGCGACAGTTGCTTCAACCTTGCGCGCACGATAAACCATTGCTACACCGAGAAGAAGACGCTAACCGAAGGACAACTCGACCATGTTCATCAGATGTTCGACCTTACCGACAAGGCTCTCTCGCAGATGATGGTTGTGCTGAAAGACCGCCACAGAGATGTAAATTCGACATACAACATCGAGAACGAGATAAACAACTTCCGTACACAACTGAAGACACAGAATATTATCGACGTAAACGACCAAAAGTACGACTATCAGCTTGGTGTTCACTATATGGATATCATTCTTGAGTGCGAAAAACTTGGCGATTATGTTGTTAACGTTGTAGAGGCAAGAACACAAAGAGTTTAATGGCTCTGTTTGGGAAAGAAAACGGTACTTCCTACCTTCTCCAGATGATTAGAGACGGTAAGGAACTAACATTGCAGCAGCAGATTTTGCTTGCTGTGATGTTGAGTATTCCATCCATCTTGTCGCAGATGTCGAACGTGGTGATGTCGTATATCGACGCATCGATGGTTGGTAGCCTCGGTGCGGAGGCATCGGCTTCGGTGGGACTGATGAGCACTACAATATGGCTCTGCTCGGGCTTGTGTGCCTCGGTGTCAACGAGCTTTGCCGTTCAGGTGGCCCACATGATGGGGGCAAACAACAGGGTAGGGGCAAGAGAAATCTTCCGTCAGGCAATAACCGTTTGTCTTGCCTTCGGAATATTTCTTGGTTCTATAACCATTGCCATCAGCGGACAGTTGCCGGTATGGCTGGGCGGCTCGCCCGAAATAGTTGAGGGAGCATCAGACTATTTCTTTATTTATGCGTGCTTCATCCCTGTTTTACAGCTCAAGATCGTGGCTGGAGCGGTTATCCGTTGCAGCGGAAACCTTAAGTTTCCGAGTGCGGTGAATATATCGATGTGCTTCTTCGATGTGCTCTTCAACTACTTCTTTATTTTCGTCATGGATATGGGCGTTGTCGGAGCGGCGTGGGGAACGGCTGCGGCTGTTACCACATCGGCAATACTCATGCTTGGCTATGCCGTGTTCATCTCTTCTGATTTGAGGCTTACGCGCGAGAAGGGTAGTTTCCTTCCTAAGAAGGATGTGCTTGCCAAAGCGTTTCATATTGGAATGCCGGTTGGTATTGAACGAATAATGTTCAACGGTGCACAGATTTTGGCTACGCGAATTGTTGCGCCTCTCGGTACATTCTCAATTGCGGCAAACTCGTTTGGCATAACGGCAGAGAGTCTTTGCTACATGCCGGGCTACGGAATAAGCGAGGCTTCTACAACCCTTATCGGACAGGGACTTGGTGCTATGCGCATCTCGCTAACCCGAAAGTTGGCTCGCATAACCATAACAATGGGAATGTGCGTTATGGCTCTGATGGGCGTGGTTATGTATTTTGCCGCACCTTATATGATTGGCTTCATGACCGATAATCAGCAGATACTCGAACTTGGCGTAAGTGCGCTTCGCATCGAAGCCTTTGCCGAGCCTATGTTTGCTGCCAGCATCGTGTGCTACGGCGTTTTTGTGGGCGCAGGCGATACGCTCGTGCCGTGCACCATGAATCTTTGCAGCATCTGGATTGTACGCCTTACGCTTGCCTATTTCCTTGCGCCAGTCTACGGTCTTAACGGCGTTTGGCTTGCTATGTGCATCGAACTTTGTTTCAGGGGAGTGATATTCCTGTGCCGTTTCAAGTGGGGAAACTGGATGCACCTCGACCGCATCGGACGCTAAATGTGTCTAAAAACACATTAAAAAAATCAAAAACATATTGTCGGTTTTCAGAAAAACAGACTATCTTTGTCACACTATAATTTTAATACAAATACTATTTTAATTAGATAATTTACATACACTATTTATAAATAAAAACTATAATCAATACAAATGGCACAAAGATTTATTTTGAACGAGGTTTCATACTTCGGTGCAGGTTGCCGTAAGGAGTTGCCTGCAGTACTAAAGAGACTGAACTTGCACAAGGCATTGGTGGCTACAGATAAGGGTTTGCTGAAGGTTGGTACAGCCAAGATGGTTACAGACGTTCTCGACGAAGCAGGTTTCCCTTACGATATATATAGCGAGATTAAGCCAAATCCAACAGTTACAAATGTTAAGCAGGGCGTAGAGGCTTTCAAGAAGTCGGGAGCCGACTGTCTTATCGCTATTGGTGGCGGTTCGTCAATGGATACTGCAAAGGGTATCGGTATCGTGAGCAACAATCCAGAGTTCAGCGATGTCGTTTCTCTTGAAGGTTGTGCTCCTACAAAGAACAAGTCTGTGCCAATCATCGCTCTTCCTACAACTGCCGGAACTGGTGCCGAGGTAACAATCAACTACGTTATCATCGACGAGGAGCGTCAGGCTAAGATGGTTTGCGTTGACCCTAACGATATTCCAGCCGTTGCAATCGTAGACCCTGAGTTGATGTACACCCTTCCAAAGGGCTTGACTGCTGCAACAGGTATGGACGCTCTTACTCACGCTATCGAGGGTTACATCACTAAGGGTGCATGGGTTATGAGCGATATGTACGAGCTTCAGGCTATCAAGATGATTGCCGAGAATCTTCCTCTTGCTGTCGAAGAGCCTACAAACCCGGTAGGTCGCGAGGGAATGGCACTGGCTCAGTACATCGCAGCACAGGCATTCTCTAACGTAGGTCTTGGTCTTGTTCACGGAATGGCTCACCCAATGGGTTCGCTGTTCGATATTCCTCACGGTGTGGCAAACGCATTGTTGCTCCCAACAATCATGGAGTTCAACATGCCTAAGTGTATCGAGAAGTTTGGCGTTATTGCCAAGACTATGGGTGTTGATACAACAGGCATGACTGCCGAGCAGGCAGCACAGGCAGCCGTAGATGCCGTTCGTGCATTGTCTATAAAGGTTGGAATTCCACAGCACTTGAGCGACCTCAACATCAAGGAGGAGAACATTCCTGCTCTTGCGGCTCAGGCTATTGCCGATGTCTGCACTCCGGGCAACCCTCGCGATGTAACAGAGGCTGAAATTATAGAGTTGTACAAGAAGGTGCTGTAATTGCAGCATCAGTTAGTGATAAATAACAGATAAGTAAGAAAGCCATAACTCCGATTATAATGTCGGCAGTTATGGCTTATTTTTTTTGTCCTGAAACTTAAATGGTGAAAAATCATTTTTCATACCTGAAATCATTTTTTATACGGTAATCTGAAGATGCAAATGTAAGTTATTTTCGTTAAAAAATAGTCAAAAAGAAAGCGAAAACAGATTTTATATATCAGATGTTCGGAAGGCAAAAATGTCCCCAAAAAGTCCTCAAAGGTTTAAAAAATACCATAAAAATGTTATATTTTTGCTATTTGACGTAAAAAAATAATAAATTTATGCATTTGTATGTTTGTTTTTTATAATTTTGCGCTGAGAGATTATATTATAAAACATTAAAATCATTTTACTAAAAGACAATGAGAGGAAAAGTATTGTTGCTTTGCTCATTACTGCTTTTTTGCTTTTCGGCAATTAGTAGTGCGCAAGTTTCTAAGGTTTCTGGTATTGTTATTTCGGCAGAAGACAACGAGCCTGTTGTTGGTGCTTCGATAATGGTAAAAGGAACAACCTTGGGAACAATTAGTGATTTAAACGGAAAATTCAGTCTTACAGGAATTCCGTCAAGTGCAAAGAGTCTCGAGGTTTCATATCTCGGTATGAAGACTCAGGTAGTTCAAATCAAGTCGAACGTTAAGGTGGTTCTTGAACCAGACAGCAAGGTTATCGACGAAGTTGTTGTAACAGGTATGCAGCGCATGGACAAGCGTATGTTTACTGGTGCTACATCACAGCTCAAGGCCGAGGATATGAAGCTCGACGGTATGGCTGATATCAGCCGTTCGCTCGAAGGTCGTTCAGCTGGTGTGTCTGTGCAGAACGTATCTGGTACATTCGGTACTGCTCCAAAAATCCGTGTGCGTGGTGCTACATCTATCTACGGTAATAGCCGCCCTCTTTGGGTTGTTGATGGCGTGGTTATGGAAGATGCCGTTGAGGTTAGCGCCGATGCCTTGTCATCAGGTGATGCCGAGACTCTTGTCAGCTCTGCAATCTCTGGTCTGAACTCAGACGATATCGAGAGCATGCAGATTCTGAAGGATGGTTCCGCTACATCTATCTATGGTGCTCGCGCCATGGCTGGTGTGATTGTAATCACTACCAAGAAGGGTAAGGCAGGACAGAGCCATGTTAACTATACTGGCGAGTTCACTATGCGTCTGAAGCCAAGCTACCGCAACTTCAACATCATGAACTCACAGGAGCAGATGGCTATATACAAGGAGATGGAAGAGAAGGGCTGGCTTAACTTCAACGATGTTTACCACGCTAAAGGTAGCGGTGTGTACGGTAGAATGTATAAGCTCATCAATACTTACGACCCAACTACTGGTACTTTCGGTCTTGAGAATACTCCAGAGGCTCGCGCTGCATATCTCCGCGAGGCTGAGTATCGTAATACCGACTGGTTCGACGAGTTGTTTACAAACAGCATCATGCAGAACCACTCTATCAGCATCTCAACCGGTACAGACCGTTCTTCGCTCTATGCCTCTCTTTCTGTAATGACCGATCCGGGATGGTACAAGCGGAGCAAGGTGAACCGTTATACTGCTAATATCAACTCTTCTTACAACATTACCAAGAATCTTACTCTCAACCTTCTTGGCAATGCATCATACCGTAAGCAGAATGCACCGGGTACACTCGGTCAGGATGTTGATGTTGTAAGTGGTGAGGTTAAGCGTGATTTCGATATCAACCCTTATTCTTACGCGCTGAATACATCAAGAGCAATGTCTCCAACCGAGACTTATACTCGTAACTATGCAGATTTCAATATCCTCAAGGAACTTGAGGAAAACTATCTTGAACTCAACGTTGCCGATATGAAGTGGCAGGGTGAGTTGAAGTGGAAGCCTGTCGGCGAACTCGAGCTTGGTGTTGTTGGTGCGGTTAAGTATTCTACTTCTTCACAGGAGCATTATATTACCGACGAGAGTAATCAGTCTTTGGCATACCGTGCAATGTGGGATTCACAGATTCGTGATGCAAATAACTATCTGTACAAGAATCCTGATGATCCTTATGCGTTGCCTATCTCAATATTGCCTGTCGGCGGTTTCTATATGAGAGACGATTACAAGACTCTTGGCACAGACTTCCGTGCAACTGCAAACTGGAATCATGTTTGGAGCGAGAAGCACTTCACTAACCTCTTCGGTGGTATGGAGACAAGTGCCATCGACCGTTCAAAGAGCCACTTTAACGGTGTTGGTATGCAGTATTCTATGGGCGAGACTCCTTACTATATGTACGAACTTTTCAAACAGGGTATTGAGCGTGGTACTGACCCATACTATTCTTTGAAGCGTACTCGTATGCGTAGTGCTGCATTCTTCGCAAACCTTACTTACAACTACGCTGGTAAGTACACTCTTAACGGAACTGTCCGCTATGAGGGTACAAACAAACTTGGTAAGAGCCGTAGTGCACGCTGGTTGCCTACTTGGAACGTGTCTGGTGCATGGAACGCACACGAGGAGAAGTTCTTCGAGGCTCTGAAGCCTGCATTCAGCCATGCAACAATCAAGGCTTCTTACTCTCTTACTGCCGACCGTGGTCCGCAGGATGTAACCAACTCAATGGTTGTTGTAAAGAGCAAGACTCCATTCCGTCCTTTCACAAATGTTCAGGAAAACAGCTTGTATATCGACGATTTGGAGAATAGCGAACTTACTTACGAGAAGAAGCACGAGTTTAATATCGGCGGTGAGTTCGGTTTCATCGACAACCGTCTGAATATCGCTGTAGACTGGTACAAGCGTAACAACTTCGACCTTATCGGTATTATCAACACTATGGGTGTTGGCGGTCTTACCCAGAAGAAGGCAAACGTGGCTTCTATGAAGTCTCATGGTGTTGAGTTCACAATTTCTTCTAAGAACATCTCAACAAAGAACTTCTCTTGGAACACCGATTTGATTTACTCTCTTGCAAAGAACGAGGTTACTGATTTGAAGACAACTACTCGTATCATCGACCTTATTACTGGTTCTGGTTTCGCAGTTGAGGGCTATCCTGTTCGCGGTTTGTTCTCTATTCCATTTGCTGGTCTTACAGAAGATGGTCTTCCTTCATTCTACACAAATGTAGAGCATACAGAGACAACTGTTGATGGAATCTACTTCCAGGAACGTGAGAATAAGGATTTCTTGAAGTACGAAGGTCCTACAGACCCAACATTTACTGGTAGTTTCGGAAATACATTCAGATACAAGAACTTGAAGTTGAATGTCTACATCACTTACTCTGGCGGTAACGTTATTCGTCTCGACCCTGTGTTCAAGGCTCAATATCGTTACCTCGACCTTACCTCAATGACTAACGATTTCAAAGACCGTTGGACATTGCCGGGCGATGAGAATTATACAAACGTCCCTGTTTTGTTGAGTGCACGCCAGTACAACGAAAATAAGGATTACCAGTATGCTTATAATTCATACAACTATTGCGACCAGCGCATTGCAAAGGGCGATTTTGTAAGAATGAAGGAGGTTTCACTCTCTTACGATTTCCCTAAGTCTTGGCTCGAGAGCATAAAGATTAACAATCTTTCACTCAAGTTGCAGGCTACCAACTTGTTCCTTATCTACAGCGATTCTAAGCTGAAGGGTCAGGACCCAGAGTTCTTTAACTCAGGTGGTGTTGCTGCGCCAGTACCAAAGCAGTTCACATTTACAGTTCGTGTAGGTTTGTAATAATTAAAAAGAGAATTAAGATGAAAAAAATATATTATTTCGTAGGTATCGTTGTTTCTGCGCTGGCACTCGCATCTTGCGACAGCTATCTCGACGAAACTCCTGATAACCGTACAGAGGTAGATACACAGGATAAGATTGCAAAGTTGCTCGTTTCAGCTTATCCAAGCAAGAACTATCAGATGATGGCTGAGTTTGCCAGCGACAATGTAGATGACAATGGCTCTAAGTATTCTGCATACAACAGATTTCATACAGAGGCTTGGGAATGGCGCGATGTAAAGGAGAATGATGATGATGGCGAGCAGGATTTTTGGGACGCAAGCTATAAGGCTATTGCCGCTGCAAACCTTGCACTAGAGTCAATCGAAAAGTTGGGCAACCCCGATGATTTGAAGCCACAGCGTGGCGAGGCTCTTCTTTGCCGTGCTTACAATCACTTTATGCTTAGCTATATCTTCTGTAACACTTGGACTGAGGCTGGCAAGGATAAGGATCTTGGTATTCCTTATATGAAGGAAACAGAAAAAACAGTTTCTCCTTCATATACTCGTGGAACTATCGGTTCTGTTTACGAGGAGATAGAAAAGGATATCGAGGCTGGTCTTCCTCTTATCAGCGATGATGCATACTCTGTGCCAAAGTATCACTTTAACACAAAAGCCGCTTGTGCTTTCGCTGCACGTTTCTACTTGTACTATGGTAAGTACGACAAGGCTATAGAGTATGCAACAAGAGTGCTTGGTGATAATCCTGCATCAATGTTGCGCGACTGGCAGGCTTACGGAAAACTTGATGCAAACGGTGTGATTCAGCCAAATGAGTATTGCAATGCTGACAATAAGGCAAATTTGCTCATGTTTGTTCCATATTCAGGATGGGCAGTTTGGGGTGGTCCTTATGGCGCAAATAAAAAGTACACTCACAATGAGACTATAGCAAAAAAAGAGACATGCCAGTCTACCGGAGTATGGGGCTCTTCGTCAGTGCTTTATCATCAGGCAGCAAACTATTCAACTAGTCCTAAGTGCATTATGCGTAAGGTTGGTTATTATTTCGAGTATACTGATGTTGCAGCAGGTATTGGTTACTACCGAACAATTGTAAATGCTTTCAATACTGATGCAACCCTTCTCGATCGTGCCGAGGCGTATGCTTTGAAGGGCGATTTTGCAAAGTCTATTGCCGATATGCAGGTATTCGAGAACAACTATACAAAAAGTAAGGTCGTTCTTAGCGAGGATGTTATCAATAATTTCTATAATAAGATAGAATATTATGCTGCTGATAAACCGACAATTAAGAAGGAACTTAACCCTACTTTCGCTTTGCCTAAGGGTGCTGACAATTTAGTTCAGCTCATCCTTTACGCTCGCCGTATTCTTACCCTCGACGAGGGCTGGCGTTGGGGCGACATAAAGCGATACGGAATTGAGGTTAGACACCGTATTGTTGAGAACAATACCGTTCAGGTTGTTGACTCTTTGATGAAGGATGATCCACGACGTGCTATGCAGCTTCCTGCTGATGTGATAAGTGCAGGATTGGAAGCTAATCCACGAAACAAATAATAAGATTTTAGCATGAAAAGATTTTTATTATATACAATGATAGGTTGCATGAGCCTCGCATCGGTCTCATGTAGCGACGATTCGCTCGACAGCAGAAGTGTCTTTGATACAGCAAGAACAGAGCAGAACGACTTCGACAAATGGATTCAGAAGAACTTTACTGACCCATATAATGTCGATATTGTTTACAAAATGGATGATAACATCAGCGACTACGATTACGACCTTGCACCGGCAGAGTATAGCCAGAGCGTAAAACTTGCAAAAATCATCAAGCATGTATGGTTTGGCGCATACGACGAGGTTGCTGGTGTAGACTTTACTCGCCAGCTTGTTCCAAGAACCATTCATTTTGTTGGTTCTCCAGCCTATAAGGGTGATGGCACAATGGTTTTGGGTACTGCCGAGGGCGGTCTTGTTATCACTCTGTACATGGTAAACAATATGAATGAATACCTTTCGAAGGAAAATTATATGGATGACTTGAACGAATATTACTTCAAGACCATGCACCACGAGTTCGGTCATATTCTGCACCAGAAGAAGCCATACGATACTAACTTTCCAAAGATTTGTGAGGGACTTTACATTGGTGGCGACTGGTATTTGCACACTGAGACTGAGGCTCATCAACTTGGCTTTATCTCGCAATACTCACGCAATATGGAATATGACGACTTTGTTGAACTTATTGCAAACTACGTTACCCACGATCAGGAGTGGTGGGATGCTGCTGTAGCAGATGGTAATTCTACAGATAAGGATGGTACAACTCACAACGGTGGCGATATTCTCGAAGAAAAGCTTGCTATCGTAAAGGCATACTGCCGCAACAGCTGGGGCTTCGACCTTGACAAACTCCGCGATGCTGTACAGCGTCGTAGCAAGGAACTTTCAACAATGGATTTGACAACCCTTAATTAAGCACAGGTTTTATGAAGAAAATATATTTGTTTTTAATGGTTGCGGTGCTCGCCCTCGCACAGACATCATGTTCGAGCGACGACAGAGTTTTCGACGACTCTTCTGCAAACCGTATGGAAAATGCTCTGAACGAGTACAGGGAACTTCTTGTCTCTGCAGAGAACGGCTGGTGTCTCGAAATGTTCCCGGGCGAAGCGCAAGAGTATGTAGGCGTAAGTATTTATCTTAAGTTCGACAAGGACGGAAAGGTAACAGCTACAAGCGATTTTCCTATGATAGATGGTTACGATTGTGGAGATTTGTTTGAATCACGCTACGAGCTTATCAAACAGCAGGGACCATTGCTCTCTTTTGTAACATACAATCCGTTTATTCACGTTTGGAGCGAGCCTTTTGATAGCGATGTTGATGGACTTGAGAGTGATTATGAGTTCGTTGTAACAAAGGCTTCGGCTACTGAGTTCGAACTCAAGGGACGCAAACGTGGTGTTACTCTGCGTATGTATGCACTCGACAAGAGCGTAGATTGGAAGAAGAGTTGTGAGGAACGCTATGCTATGCGCGAAAAGTGTGCGGCTCTAAAAACTATAGCTCTTTACTCAGGCTCTAAGAAGTTAGGAAGTGGAAAAATATCTTCTTCTGCTTTTAGTATTTCAGGTGAAAATGGAGTGTATGAGTCAACTTTCCTTACAACCGAAACTGGCATTAAGTTCTATGCGCCAATCAATATCGACGGTAATTTAGTAAGTGAGTTTACTTACGATGAAACGGCGAAGGAACTAAAGGCTGTTGGTGCAGATGTGAAGATTGTATTCGAAAGACCTGCTGATTACATTTCTCTCGAAACATACTTGAATGGAAAATGGACATTCGCTTGTACGTCATATGAGGGAACTTTTAAAAATATTCCTGTTAAGTTTACTCTAAACAAGGACGGTTCTCTGACATTCACCGCTGAAGGTAAAGAACTTGAGTTCCCGACTCTGATTTGTACTTATGATGATTCTACAGGTATGATTGAGTTTGTACGTCAGTATGTAGGAACAGTTACAACAGCAAGTGGAAAAGAGTATCATATCTATTTGTGCCAGAGTAATGGTAGTTCGATTAATATATTGAATGATGGAACTGGTCTTGTTACTGAAACTAAGTCTCTCGAAGATGATAAGCAGGTATTGACATTTGTAAGTAATGGCAGTGGTTATAGCGATGCAAATTGTTTCTATTTTGAAGCTTTCAGTAGCTATCCTGGTACAAGTGGCAATAAATTAGGCTGGTGGAATTTCTATAAAGATATGACTCTTACATTAACTAAATGATTGTAACAATGAAGAAATATATATTAGCAATGTTGCTGGGATGCCTTTTTATGGCATCCTGCAACGAAACTGATTGCAGTTACCTTGGCGAGTTCAAACTTGTTGAGTCTACTACAAACTATTCGGCTAAGGCATGCAGCGGCTATATTCTGTACGATGGCGGTCTGGGCGATGCCACAGTTTCCGCAACATCATCAGAAGAGTGGTGTAAGGTAAGTGCAGATGCGTCTAAGGTTTACATCAGCCTCGACGACAACACTTCTATCGACAGCCGTACAGCAATGGTTACACTTACATGTGGCAACCAGACAAAGCGTGTTCCTGTAACTCAGCTTGGTTGTATAACAGAGTTTTCTAAAGATTCTGTTTATACATCAGCCTTTAATAAGGCAATGAGCATCGATTACAAGGCACGCAATACTTTCGGTTTCGAGATTACAGGACTTCCTGAATGGGTAAGCTATACATTAACCGAAGATGGCATACATTTTGATGTTCAGGCAAACAAGACAGGTGTAGGACGTAGAGGTTCGGCTGTTATTAAGGCTTTGAATGTTGGCAAGACACAGACTGTTGATTTCGTTCAGTATTCTATTGATGACCTTGGTGGCAAGTGGGTATCTTTGTCTTACAATCTTATTGAGGGTAGAAATGATACGCTTATTGTTGATGTTGACATAAACAAGACAGATTCTACTGTTACAATTACAGGCTTGTGCGATACTGATTTTGGACGTATCCCAGTGGTCGGTAAGTTGACAAAGGACGGAAGCTATGAGTTTGTAGGTTGTACAACTATTGCTAGTATTGGCGGCGTTTATGATGTTGTTCAGTATTCTTTGACAAGTACTGGAACTTTGTATACAAAGGCTAATTACACTCAGAAGTGTATTTTTAACTATTTCAAAGATTATCAGGCTTGTTACTTTGTAGATAATAATGGAGTCGAAGGCGTTGAGATTGCTGGTCTTATTGTAAGACTTGTTGATCCTTCAACAGGAAAGGCTAAGAAAAATTTAGCTGCCTTTACTGACTTGATTCTGGTTAGGTAATTTTGTCTATACAATAAAGCTCAAAAAAGCCTCTGGTTGAACTCGAAAATCAACCAGAGGCTTATTTTATTGGCATCTATCACAAAACTTTTACATCCTCTCCAATTGCAGAAAAGATGGGAGTGTAAGCAGAACTGTGTCAAGGTTAAATCCTTTATTATACAAGTTCCTCAGTAGGACACGATTTAAATCGTGTCCTACTGAGGAGAATCC
>NZ_JNKX01000036.1:0-42963 GCF_000702225.1 Bacteroides sp. Ga6A2
AAAGCGTCCGATAGAACCGGAAGCCGTCTTCGGACAGATGAAATACAACATGCAGTACAAGCGCTTCCGTCACTTCGGCAAGGGCAAGGTCACCATGGACTTTGCCTTCTTCGCCATTGCCTTTGACATCAAGAAAATGGCTGCCGTGATGAGAAAACAGGCACAGAACGGTCTCTCAAAGGCTGTTTTTATACCAATATACCGACTATATAACGCAAAATGCGGCTTCGTGGGTGCTTGTGACAGATTTTACATCAAAAAAGCGGCATATAAAGAATCTTTCCACGCCGTGCCTGTAAAAAAACAAATAAGAGGATGTGCCTATTTTGACACACCCTCATTTTATTATAAGCCATAAGCGTATAATTTTTTATTGTGCAGAATCAGCACTTTTCAACTTTGTCCATTGTGAATTGTCAATTATTATCGGCTTACTTCTCCGTATCTTCTCCGAACCTTCCCCGTAGCTACCCCGTTCCTACTCCGTAGCTACCTCGAACCTTGCGGCTTACTTTCCCGTTGCTTCTCTGTTGCTTCTCCGAACCTTCTGGCTTACATCAAAGTATGCATCTTCTTTCTTCCCCCTTGTTACAGCTTTGTTACCTCCTTGCTATCCCGTACCCTGAAAGTTGTTTTTGGGGGTTCTTTTCTGCATAACGATTCGTTGCTTGCATATTGTTGCAGAATTGATTATGCCGGACTTGCGTAACATGATTGCCGTCAGCCTACAAAAAAAGGCCGAACCGACGAATTCCAGTTCAGCCTTTTTGAAAATGAAAATTAGTGATTTGTTTTGCTGTTACCTTGCCATAATCTTGTTTACAATGAACATGTAAAGAGAGCGAGGCAGAATTTTGTGCATAGGCACGATGAATGTTGATTTTCCGATGATATAGCGCAACTTTGGCTTTCGGCTTTCGGCAATCTTGTAGATTGTCTCGCCGATAATCTCCGGTTTAGAGCCTTTGCCGCCGCTTTTCACAAGAAAATCGCGCACCGCCGTGACGTAGCCCTTGTATTCGTTGTCGGGCAAGACGCAGCTCATAGACCTTCCGTAGAAATCGGTGTTGATAACGCCCGGCTCAACAAGCGCAACGTCGATGCCGAAAGGCTTCAACTCGAACTGCAACGCCTCGGTAAAGCCCTCAACGCCCCATTTTGTGGCGTGGTAGAGCGACTGGATTGGAACGGTCATCCGACCTGCGATAGACGACAGATTGACGATTTTTCCGCTTCTCCTCTGCCGCATGTAAGGCAGAACCGCCTTTGTTACGCGGATTAGTCCAACAAGATTGGTGTCAATTTGCCTTACAATATCCTCGTCGGAGAACGACTCGAGTGCGCCGATGGTGTAGAAACCGGCGTTGTTTACAAGCACGTCGATGCTTCCAAAGCGGTCGATGGCTGTCTTTACCGCGCTATCGATGGTCTCGGGCTTGGTTACGTCGAGCGGCAGAACAAGAATGTTGCCGTTCTTTGTCAATTCTGTCTCTTTCTCGGGCGAGCGCATGGTTGCCACAACCTGCCAGCCGCGGCTTGCAAAAATCTGCGCTGTAGACTTGCCAATTCCGGCAGATGCGCCTGTGATGAAAATAGTCTTCATTTCTTGCTGATGTTTATGTTGTTTCTCTGGAAATGCCGATAAAACCGTGCATCTTGCAGAGCAATGATATTGATTGTCAGATTTCTAGCCTCATAACAAAATCGTCCATGAAATAGCCGTGCCCGATGTCAATCTTCTCGGCACGGAGATGCCTGAAGCCAAGACTCTCGTACACGCTGATGGAAGGGTTGTGCTTGTTCACGTTCAGTTCGACGGCGCACAGATTCTCGCGGCGCGCCTCTTCTGCTACAAACGCAATCATCTGACGCGAAAAGCCCTTGCCGCGCTCGTCTTTGTAGAGATAGAGTTTGCTCAGATACATCGCCTTCTGGCGTGGATAGAAAGCCATGAAGCCGACGTTGCGACCGTCGCAGCGCACGAAATAATATCGATAGCCGTTGCCCAGCTGCTCGCCTATTGCCTTGACCGACTGGAACTTGTCTAACATATAGTCGTTCTGCTGCTTGCCAACGATAGGGTCGTAATGCTCGCGCAGAATCTCGGTCGCCATTCGCGACATCTCGGCAATTCTTTCGGCTTCATCGGTGCGGAGCATAGAAAAATCAATCTTTGTCATATCCTTTATTTCATGAATTTGTGAGTGCTTTTTTGAGTGCGGTTTCTTCAGAAAAAAAGAATTGAAAGCCGGGAAACATTCTCCCGACTTCCAATTCTATCTTATTTAAACAACTCTTTTGCGGTGAGTTCGAGGTAATCGCGGCAGTTCATCCAAGTGTGTCCGCCATCGGGATTGTTGAAGGTGTGCTTGATGCCATTGTCGGTGAGGTATTTTTCCAAACCGAGCGATGCCTGAATCAAGAAATCGTCTTTACCTGTGCCGAGGAACATAAATTTGAGTTTTGATTTAAGTACGTCGGGAGTGGCGTAAGTGCCGTTTGAGAAATTGTCTTTAAACTCGTTGCCAAAGATTGCCGGTGCAAATGCGGCTACGTAGTGGAACATATCGGGATTGCCAAGACCTGTTGCCAAAGTCTGACGGCCGCCGAGCGAGAATCCTGCAATGGCGCGGTTGTCGGCATCGGTAAGTACGTTGAAATTCTTTTCGATGTAGGGCACAACGTCTTTGGTGATTTCGGTAACAATCTTTTTGGTGTCCATAGCGTCGTAACGCTCAGCCTTGCCGCGGAGAATAAGTTCGGGGTAGGGGTTGGCGTAGGGCATTACCACAATCATACGTTTTGCAAGTCCCTTGGCAATAAGGTTGTCGAGGATGTTGTTCATCTTGCCCACTTTAAACCAAGTTTCGTAAGTATCTGTCATACCGTGAATTAGGTAAAGCACGGGGAGTTT
Organism: Bacteroides sp. Ga6A2; assembly: GCF_000702225.1. Lineage (NCBI taxonomy): Bacteria > Pseudomonadati > Bacteroidota > Bacteroidia > Bacteroidales > Bacteroidaceae > Bacteroides > Bacteroides sp. Ga6A2. The sequence continues at coordinate 2,915 of NZ_JNKX01000036.1, forward strand.
CTCGTTGCCGTCGGGTTTGTAGCCTTCGGGAGTGTAAACGCACATCGGACGGTCGATTCCAAGGCTGTTGGAATGATAAAAACGGTAAGCCACTTTGCCGTGGGGAACTTTCTGAATGTCCTGCATTCCGGGTTCTTTGGTGCGGATGTCTACGAGACTGCCTTTGAAACCTTCGTTGGGGAAGATGTCAGCGTTGTTGGGGTCGTTGATGCTGGTGCCGTCAACAATAAAGCCGTAGGGGTAGATGTCGGGATGGTCGGTGGCGATGGTGATGCTCCAAACGCCGTCGGCATCTTTGGTCATAGTGTTTTGACCGCCCATAAGTTGGTTGAGGTCGAGTTTTACTTCCTTAGCATTGTCGGCTTTGAGGCGGAATGTTACGCTGCCGTCTTTGTGATATTCGGGCGAAATCACAGGTTTGGGAAACATTCTTGCCATTACGCCAGGGGTGAACTGTTGGTCTTTTTTAGCCTCGGGAAGTGTTACCTTCATATTTGCGCCCTTGTAGGGGTTGGCTTGGAAAAGACGGGGAAGCGATTCCTCTAAGAAATAACGTGCGTTCATCCAAGTGTGACCGTGTTTGTCGGATGTTATCACCTTCATATTCTTGATGTTGTGTTTGTCTAACTCTACCATAAAGTCGCGAGCGTTGCCGTAGAGAAAATCGTCGCTGCCAACGCCAAGCCAGAAGAGTTTTATCTTAGAGTTGAGCGATTTGGCGTCGTCTAACTGACCGGGGCGCAACTGTGTAAACGAACTGTAAGAGCAGAGGTGCGAAAATTTGTCCAAATTGTTGAGACCAATGCTGAGAGCCTGATTGCCGCCGCGAGAGAATCCTCCGATAGCACGGTTGGCAGCGTTGTTGATGGTGCGGTAGTTTTTCTCAACGTAGGGCATAAGGAAATCGAGAAAATCCTTGCCAAACATATCAAACTGCATAGCGGGTGTATCTCCCTGACCTGCAATACGGTTGGGGTTGCCGTAGGGGAGGACGATAATCATCTCCTTAGCCTTGCCCTGAGCAATGAGGTTGTCGAGAATAAGGTTCATTTTGCCTACCTTGAAATATACCTCTTCGGTGTCGGTGGTGCCGCTGATGAGGTACATTACGGGGTAACTTGCGCCTTTGCCGTTGTAGTATGTGGGGGGAACGTAAACAATGGCGTTGCAGAATGTGTTGGCTGCGTCAGACCAATAAGTTACGTACTCTACGCTACCGTGGGGAACGTTTTTGAGGGCGTGGGGCAGGTTGAAATCGCCACGCATATCCAAAAGACTGTTTTTGAAACCCTCGTTGGGAAACCATTCGGCGTTAACGGGGTCCATAACCTGCATTCCGTCAACGATAAAGCAGTAAGGATAGATGTCGGGAGTGGTAGGTCCGAGAGTGATAGACCACACGCCTTTGTCGTCTTTTTTCATTTCGTGGCGACCGGCAAACTGAACGTCTACCTCCACCTTTTGTGCGGTTTTGTTTAAATAATTGAAAGTTACTGAGTTGTCTTTGTTGACAACCGGCGACTGCACCTGCGGAACGCCGGGCTGAGCTACTGTGCTGCCAGTAATAAAGAATGCTGTTACAAGCATGGCTAATTGGAACATTAGTCTTTTCATTGTATTAAGTATTAAAAATTAGTATTTTTTGAAAAATATGCGACAAAAATATAAATTTTATTTGTTAAAACAAAACTCCAATCTCAAAGCGGTATCAATTATTTTTTTGTGGTTTCATAAAATGATGAATGATTAACAAGTTTGTTGCAAGAAAGACGATTCCGACGGCTGCTCCGGTTATTGCCGATGCGCCCGTTTCCATGCCCAGCCACGACCTGTAAATGATGTACGCGCTTGGCGGAAGGCTGATGAGGCTCGTAATGAGGGCCGGCACATATCCTCTGACAACTACCGCCTGAACCAGATGCACCATCAGATGCACCGCAAACCCGATGAATGCGCCGAGCCACACCCCGTCGAAGAACGGAATGTCGGTGGCATCTGCCAGCAAACAGATTATGATAAAGACTATCAGTTCCTCGTAAACGGCGGCGGCAAACCTTGCGGTCGAAATATCTCTTAAAGGCTCAAGAAGCTTCCTTGCCATCGGAATTCGGGCAACAACGTCGTCGTAATGCCCGGATAGCCATTTCCTCATGCCTATAATCTCTTCCATGTCGTGAAACATGAAGATTGTAGGTAGCAGCCAGATGTATCTTTCCATTTTTATCCTTCCAGATTGTGGATTATCTCGTGGTCGTTGTCGGTAATCATAGCCAGTTTCTCGCACGTCCGCATCTGGCTGCAACTGCCGCACGTCTCGAAGTTCTTCTCCTTTGCGCACCTTCGGATAGGGCACATCGAGCCGCAGAAAGGCGTTTTTACGCCCTCAATCCGGCAACCGGTGCAGTTAATCATCTCGGGCAGGATTTCGGCATTGTTCAGCTTAGACCAATGCTTGGCAACCTTCTCGCGCAGCTTGTCGTCGTTGTTTATGGTGGCAAGTCGCGCCTCGCATTTCTCGCAGTCCAAACCGCAGTATGCAATATATGTCTTCATTATTACTCTACTTTTAGAAATCAGATTTTCTTTTCTCTCAGTTCGAATCTGCCTTTGCGCCAGTCGGCATATCCAGTAACGGTATATCCGGCTTTGTCGTAAAGTTTTCGCGAATACGGATTCTGGGTAAAGCAGTCGAGGCGGATAGAATCGTATCCGTTTGACTTGCTAAGATTTTCGATATAGACGAGTGCTCGTGCGGCAACGCCTTGGTGCTGGAACGACGGCGCAACGCAGAGCCGGTGTATCACGTTGAAGCGCGAGTCGGGATAGAGCCATCTGCCGTTCTTGTACTCATCGTCACATTCCTCGCAAAGCACAAAGCATACGGCAATCCTGCCGTCCTCAATGCCGACGAACATACGGTCTGCGGCAATATCCTCGGCAATAATCTGCCTGTCGGGATAGACCTCGTCCCATTGGTTGATGCCGTCCTTCTCCATAGCGATAATCGCATCGGAATAAACGGCGAAGACATCGTCGGTCTGTTCTTCTGTAGCCTTGATATATTTCATAATTATAGCGATTTTCCCAGTTCGTAAGCCTCGTTCAGGGCATTGGTATTTTTGATGTCGCCCTTGTCCTTTGCGCCTCGCACAAAGACGTGCCCTGCATCTTCTATTTTGAAAAAGTTGAGGCACAGACGATATTGCGCCACTATGCCGTCGAACAGTTCGGGCAGCGACGCTGCTCCGACAAGCAGAAGCGCGGCTTTGGTGATGCCGAACGTATCGCGCAGCGGATTGTGGCAGCGGTCTATCACGGCTTTCAGTTGTGCGCTGATGCCGTAAAAGTACACGGGCGAGGCTATTACAAGCATATCGGCTTGTTTCATCTTCTGATAGATTGCTGTCATGTCGTCAACCTGAACGCAAGTGTTGTTGGCGGTTCTGAAACAGGCGTTGCAGCCCTTGCACGGGGCAACCTTGTAGTCGTGAACCGAAACAGTTTCTACCTTATGACCTTTTTCCGTTGCTCCTTTGGCAAATGATTCTGCCAGCAAGTCTGTATTTCCGCCTTTCCGCGGACTTCCTGATAAAACTATGATGTTCATTTTCTATTCTTTGATAATGTCGAGTATCGTCTGTAAATTGTTAAAATCAACAAAGTCTGCGCGCTTGCCGTAGGTTTCGAGCACGGCCTTTGCGGTAGCGTCGAGTTGTTCCGATGGCGTTTTCGAAGCCTTGCTGTGAATCATCCGCATAAGCAGACGGTAGAACAGTCCAAGCCGGCTGTAGTCTATTGCTCCGCGAAGATGAAAGAGGCGGCTCTCGTTGTAGAAATGTGCCGGAATTTGCGATTTTATAGTGTTTCGGATATTGCCGATGTTGGTTGCGTCGGCGGTGTCGGTAAGCCCAACGCTGACGACTATCAGTTCCTGCTTCTCCGTCATTTTCTTTACCGATGATTTCAGCCCCAGAACGCTCCCGGCATAGATTGCGCCGATGTAGATAACCCGGTCGAACGAGCCTATGTTTTTTGCGGCAGAGTGTGCCACCGCCTCAAATCCAGTCAGTTCTGCCAACCGTTCGGCATATCGTTTTGCCGAACCGTATCGGCTGCCGTAAATTATTATTTGTCTCATTTGTCTATTTTATTTTCTCCGTCGAAATCCAAACATGACCGCCTTGGATGGAATGTACTCTAAAAGGCGCAACCATTAATCTCCTCTTGCAGTCGCTCCAAAAATTTCGCCGCCTGTCCGCCGTCCATCTGAACGTGGTGGAATTGGAACGATACGGGTAATGTGGTCTTAAACAAGCGTTTGCGATATTTGCCCCACATCACCATCGGGTTTGCGAACTTGTCGGTGTATTGGTTTACTATGCAGTCGAGTTCGGTAGCCACCATTGCCGACGTTCCGATTATCATATAATCTTCGAGGAAAGAACTTTTGGATTCGGTTGCGGTTTTGATGTAAGTAATTGATAATCATTGTTAAACTGTTGCAAGTCAGCCGTAAATGGAATGTCGCACGAATTGATGCCGCCGTTATTGTTATTAACGATAACATTAATGGCAAGAGCGTCGTATCTGAAGATTTTTCCGCCTTCGGGAAGCATATAAAACTCCTCAACACTTGTTGCTGCCTTGCCGATGCAATAGCACATCAGCATATTGAATTTGATTCCGTGCTTTTGGGAGAGTCTTGCCAAGCGGCTGACATCCAACGTCTTGACCAATGTTACCATCGGCATCGGCGAGGTCATCCACAATTCAAACGCGGCGGCGCGTGAGGTGGCGCATGGGTCTATTTCGGCTTTCATAAATTATATCACTTTAACTATTGCCATCCGCATTGTTGCCACGCCGTCTTTAAAGTCAGTCTGATTAAAGCCGATGCGTTGGTATAGGGCGTATGCAACAGGCATCACTTCAGGACGCGTTGTGAGCATAACTTCTTTGTATCCAAGCGAATCGGCACATTTAAACATCGCCTTCAACATCTTACGCGCATAGCCTTTGCCCCGATGTTCGGGTTTTATGAACAGGCGTTTGACTTCTGTTGTGTCGTCGTCCACTTTTTTGAGAGCAATGGTTGCAATCGGAGTGCCGTCCTCAAAGCCCACGAGAATCGCCCCGCCCTTGTAAAACTCAGCCAAGTCTGCCAATTCTTTCTCAAAAGAAACAAAGCATCCTTCCGCACCCTTAATTTGCGAATACTCAACAAAAAGGGTTTTGATGATGTCGTAATCGGTTGAGATTGTTACTTCAAAATTTTTCATTGTTACGTCAATTATTCGTTGTCTGTCGTGCTGCCGCTTCTACAGTATTATTTTCTCCATCGAAATCCATGTATGACCGTTGGAGAGCGTGTCGGTCTTGAAGATGCTGAAGCCCTCGCGCTTGTAAAATGCGATGGTCTTTTCTGTCTCGCCCGAAGTGCCCAGCCATGCGCGCTTGTGTGGCATAACCGACTGAATCTCGCGCAGAAGAATCTTGCCGTAGCCTTTCTTCTGAAATTCGGGCAGCACCATCAGCCGCCCTATGTAGAGCGAGCCGTTGTCTGCCTTGCCTCGCACCGAGCCGATAATCCGCCCGTCGTCGGCAACCATTTTCAGAACTGTGCTGTTCGGAAAATCGGCATAAGCCTGTTCTATGGTCTCTGTAACCGTGGGAGCGTCGCTCCAGTCCAACTCTTTGCAGACTGGGCAGAACGCTCTGTATTGTAGTTCGAGAATCTCGGGAACATCCCGAAGCGTTGCTCTTTCAATCTTCATTCTTTTCTGTTTTTTCGTCGCTACCGCAGAAATCCAGCCGTTCTCAGTTTCTTTCTCCGATAGTCTTTTCCATCCAAACCATGCCGAACCAGCGGTCGAACTTCTTTTTGCATCCGCGGAACGTGCCTATTTTGGTAAAGCCCAGATGTTCGTGAAACCTCTCGCTGTTGTGCGTTAAGAATTCGTCGTCGTCGCCGTCGGGAACGGAAATGCATGAGTACAGATTTATGATTCCCATTTGCTTCAGCTCTTTTTCGAGAGCCTCGTAGAGAAGGCGGCCGTATCCGTGCTTCCGAGCCGACTTGTCGAGATAGATAGACAGCTCGGCATCATATTTGAACGCTTCGCGCCAATGAAAAGGGTTTGCGTAGGCATAGCCAAGTATTCTGCCGTCTTCTTCGATGCAAAAGTAAGGAAATTTTTGCGTTGTGCTCTCAATTCTCCGCTCAAATTCTTCTACGGTCGGAACTTCGTATTCTGCCGAGATGAGCGTATTCTTAACGTAGTACGAATAAATTTCTATCAGTCGTGGCGCATCGGCTTTTGTAACTGCTCTAATCATAAGCTGTCTTTTGAAAGTTCCAATACCTCATTGTACGACTTGCCCCTTACGACGCGGAAATTTTTCAGAATCTCGTTAGTCCACAAGTCAATCTCGCCCTCGATGTCCGAAACCTCGGGCAGAATGAAGCCCCACACCTTGCAGCCTGCCTTTTTCAGTTCGGGCAGAAAGAATCCGAAGCCCCATTCAACATCTTCCTTCGTGTCTTCGAAGCCGTTTCGGGCGTCGACAATGAAGATGCTGTCTTTGTGCTCGCGCAGCATCTGGAGCGATGCTGTAACCGGCTTTCGGTAGTCGTCGTAGTGCGCCTCTTTCTTCCAAACGTGAAAGACCACGTTGTCCTTTTCGATATATTCGATTTTTGCAAATTCGCTTTCAAACATGAATCTTATGTTTTGTGTTGATTAAACTTCGAGAATCATCTCGAATTCCTTCCATTCCTCGCCGTCTATTGTGTAAGAATCCTCGCCGATGATGCTAAAACCTACCGCTTTGTAGCACTCTACCGCCGATATATTGTTGCAGAAAACGCCGAGCGAGATTCGCTTTGCGCCAAGTTCGTTACGCGCATGGTCTATGGCAAGCCTGAGCATCTTGCTGCCGTAGCCCTTGCCGCGTTTAGAGTCGTCGATGATGACGAATCCGAGGCGGATAAGCGAATTATCGTCGGTAGGATAGCGCATCATGATGAAGCCCACAACCTCGTTGTCTGCCATCGCCACCAACGGAATTTTTCTGTCGTCGTCGAACTGCGCCGTCAGTTCGCCCGGCTCTGCTGGAAAATCGCCGAAGCGGTCGGCACTCCAAAGTCTGAACGCGCGTTTGTCCTTGTTCCAGCTCATAATCTTCGCCGCATCAGAAGGCATGAAAGGGCGCAGGCACATCTCGGCTGATGGTACAACGGTAATGCCAATCATCTTTGTTATGCCGTCGGAACTGTTCCAAACCGAGTGCGGAATCTTGCCTTCTACAAGAAAAGCCTCGTCTTTCTTGACAATTATTTCCTTGTCGCCGAGAAGAATTTTCGCCTCGCCCTCGATAACGATAAAGAGATGGTTGTGGCTGTGTGTGTGAGGCTCGGCAGGACCGCCGCCGTCGAGGTCGATATAGGCAATCGCTCCGTCTGCTATGCGTCCCATCTCGCCAAAAAGCCTTTTAGCCCTGAAGTTTATGTGGTTGGGCGGTGTTATAAAATCGTTCATAATTAATAATCTTTAATGATATCTTCGAAGTTCTTTGTTTATAGTTCCCGATTATATTCAAAGAAGAAGAAATCGGTCCACCCCGTGTTTTCGGCAAAGAGATGCTGTTTGTCGCGATATTCAAAGCCGAGGTTTTTGTATATCTTATGCGCTGGAGTATTCGATGCAAGAGCATCGAGACGGATGCCTTTCATTCCGTTTGTTTTGGCAAGTCTGATGCTTTCGCTAATCATCATCGTTCCGATGCCTTTACCTTGATAATCTGGACTCACGGCGAGGATATGGATAACAGCAACCTCGTTGTCTTTCAGCGATTGTAGCCATTCGATAGGGTGATAATCATCGCCTTGATACATTGTAACAGCCATTGCGCCAACAATTTGTCCGCTCTCTTTGTAGAGATACATCGCCCCTTCTTCGATATAAGCCCTTATGCCTTGCTCTGTTGGGTGCTGTTTTTTTTTCCAGCGTGCATAGATAGCCATGTCGGGAGTGCGGTTTATAACATCGTTGTAAAATGCCATAATTGGCTCAAAATCAGTTGTGTTTGCTTGTGTAATGTTCATGTTACTTAAATCTTTTGTTTTCAATATTGTTGAAATCTCGGTCGAAGCACCAGAATACGGCTCTTTCGGCAACGTCGAAAACCATCGAGACGCGTGTTGGGAACTCGGTTTGCGCCACGGCTTCGAGAACCGCGAAGCAGTCTGCCACGCCAAAATCGTCCTTCGCCGTTCTGAGCATTTCCTCTGCCTTCTGAAATCTGTCCTTGCCCATCCACGGATGCTGCGGAGGATTTTTCTGAAGAGGCGAGAAGTTAGTCATTATCTTGTATTCCGGTTTCTGATAATACTCGAAGCCTTGTCCGGGAACGATGTGCAGCACGTTGCCGTCGCTATCTGAGAGTGCTGACATGAACGTCAGTCCGGGAACGCTGCAAACCTTGTTGTTTTGTACAAAATCGTGAACCTCGCGGAACGTCTTCTTCATCAGCAGAAGGTCGATATCCAGCATTATGATGTTTGTTTCGTTGCCTACTGGATTGCTCCTTTCGTCGGGAGGCCAGCAGGTAGGCATCCCAACAAAGTCGCCTCGGCGGTTAGCTCCAAATAGGGGCATCCAGCCAACCTTCTGGTTGTCTACCTCGATGAAGACGCCATCATCGGTGGGGCGGACTCTGATTTCTGAATCCCTTATGTCGAGATTCCATCCCACGATGGTCTTTTTCTTGTTTACTACTATGCTTGTGCACATTTTTTGTTCGTTGTTTTATTTTGTGAATTCTTTGAGTTTGCTGTTAAGCATCTCGGCCTGCTCCATGTGTATGAAGTGTCCGCAGTCGGTCAGCTCGGTATAGTCGAGGACAGGGTAGAGCTTCTGCATCTTAGCCTTGTTGTCGGGGTCGAGACCGCTGTTCTGTGTGCAGATGACCATCGTCTTTATCTCCAGCGGATTCTGATTCCACCATTTGCGCTCTACCAGATTGCGCATGGTGCTCGATGCCACATACTGAGGCGTTTTTGGCATCGTGCTCAAGGCATAGTCGTTAACCTCTTTCGGCGTATTCTTGCCGGCAAGCGATGTCACGAAGCCCTCGATAACCTTTCCGCAGTCGGCCCCGTCGAAGGCATGTCCAAACTGGTTTACAGCCTCTACATATTCATCTGTCTCCGTTCCGTCGTAGAAGCAGTAAACGCCGTCTATATCAACAAGTCTGCCGTTTCTGCCGCCTTCCAGAAAGACTTGTCTGCAAACGGGCGTGCCAAGACTGTGACCGACAAGGGTTACGGATTTTATTCCGTTGTCGTCGAGAACCTTGCCGACGGCCTTGGCAAAGAAACCGAGCGTGTATTCAACGTGCGGCTTGCTGCTCTCGCCATAGCCCGGAAGGTCGATGAATACGAGTTGCAGGTCGGGTTCATTGCGCAGAGCCTCGAACTGCTTTTCCCATGTGTTAAGGTCGCATCCGAAGCCGTGAACAAAGCATATTGTCTGTCGCGAATTGCCGTTCTTTTCGCAGTTCCATGCCTTGTAATGAATCTTTATGCTGTCGTCTATTGTCGTAAATTCCGATTTTACGTCGCTTAGCCTCTCGGCTTTTGTGCAACTAAAAAGTGTGATGCTCAGCAGGAGCGAGTAGAATAAAAGTCTGTTCATTTTTTTGTTGATTTTTTAGTTAGTTGATTTTGCGAAGTCTATTCGCAGTAGTTTCTTGCCGTTTGGAAGACTGCTTGCCGATTTGGATATGCAGACGTAGCCGATTTTGTTCATCTCGCCCTCAAGTTCTGTTTCTTCCATCTGATGATGAATCTCGTCGAGCCTGTCGAACGCGTGCAGGTAAGGCGATTCAGAAACCCACTTCTCCGCCTCGCCGTTTATCTGAATTACGCACGAAACGTATCTTGCGCCAACCTGAGTAACAGCCTCGGCAAAAGCCTTATAGCCAATATATTCTATAAGCAGATTGGCAATTACAAGTTCGGCTTTTGGAAGTCTGCCGGCCTCGCTGGTAAGGTCGAGACACATCAGCCTTAGCACGTTTCCGAGCATCGGGTAGCGTTCGCGAATCTTTTCGAGATAGCCCTCGTTTATGTCAATTCCGTAAACCGCCTTGTTTTTTTCCGTTCTGATGTGTTCAAGACCATTTCCGCCGGCAATGCCGAGAATCATCGCCGTTTCAGCCTGATAGTCTTCAAACTGAGCCTTCATTATGGCATTCATAGTCTGCAACTGGTTCACCGAGTCGAGGCTCATGTGATTCTCGTAGTCGTCGAGACTTATCTCTTCCCACGGATTTTTCATTTTTTAGAGTCTTTTAGTGCGAGATACTTCATTATTCCCTTCCTGTATAGTTCTGCCGGATTCTTGATTCCCTTGGCAGAAAGTTCGTCGTATATCTTGCAGAATGTCTGCACGTCGGCCTCGCCAAACGATTTGAAGTCGGCCATCTCCTTACCGTTAATCTTGTTGTTAAACCAGCACGCAAGACTCTCGAACGCGCCCCACGGCACGAAGGTTAAGTCGCTCGTTGTGTTTAGTTTGCTTGTGTATTCTCTCATCTCCTTTATAATAGGGTCGATGCTTTCCTGCATCAGAAAGATGCCGAATTCGTGGCTGAACATAGCCAGTTGATAGTCGAGCGGCTGATTATAGTAGACCGAGTTTGTGTTCTCGTTCAGGTTGTTGTACGACGGACCGTTTTTTCCGGCGCGGAAAAGCAGCCAATGATAGTCGCCATATTTCCATTTGTAGCCCGTTGCGGCTTCCCAGTCCTTAACGAACGAGTTTTTCTGAAGCAGTTTGTTAAGCAGATTCTTCCGCTCTTCCATGTCCTTTTTTGCCTGCGGATATACTTCCTTCAGATAGCGGTCGTAGTTATTAACAAAAACCTTTGCAATAGCGTTCGGAATTGTCATGTTCTGTCCCGGAATCTGTTCTTCTGCCATCTTGCGGTATCTGTCTATCATGTCCTGAAGGGCTTTTGAGTCTGAAAACGTCTCGCCTCCAACCGCAAAGAAGAACATTCTGGCAAACATACCGCCCTCGCCGCGGCCGAATGACAGAAGACTGCTGTATTTTCTGAGCGTGTCAAGGTCGGCTTTCGCAACCGTGCCGATGTATTTTGCCGAATATTCCTCGTCCTTGAATCCCAACCCGGCAAGAGTGTAGAGATGAGTAACGTAGTTGATTTCGGGGCGAGTCTCTGCCACAATCTTTATGTTGCCGTGCTGCTTGTGTGCGTTGTGTGCCGATGCTGTTAATATTGTTATGGCAAATGCCACAAGAGTTAGAATTGATTTTTTCATAAAGCCTTATCTTCAGAACTTTTTGCAAAAGTACGATGCCGTGAGGCAATATCCAAGAATCTGGGATATTCTGCACTTTTTTGTGATGAGCTGACTATTTTTTCAGCAGATAAAGCAGCTCGGCATCTCTGTTGAAGTCGAACTTGCGATAGTCGTCGTACGAAAGTTCGATGTCGGGCGTAAATACTCGTGCCCGTTTGTCGCCGTCGGGATAGCAACGCTGAATTGAGTTTGAAACCGAACATTGCTGCCTCGAGTTTGGCAGACTGAACAGCGTACATTCCATATATGTGTTTGGTGCTTGTCCCGATGGCACGCCCACAATCTTTGCGCCCATCTTGTGCATCATGTAGGCAAGATGAAATGCCGCGCTGAAAGTCCATTGGTCTGTCACCACGAAAATCTCCTTCGGCGTGTATACAGGCTTGCCTTTCAGTTCCTTCAGGATATTCTTGTTGGTGCACATAAAATTGTCTATGTTGTCAATTCCCGTCGGCTCGTCGAAGAAGTCGCCAATGCCGAGCGATGTTCCGTTTGCTTTGTTAAACTGCTCGATGGTTGTATTGTTCTTCTTCAGATATTCTTCCGAAATCTTTACCGAGAAGTTCATGCCCATGTCGGTTTTCAAGAAACGCTCGCCGTAGAGCTGGTAGAGGGCGGCATACATTATCATCGTCCAGCCACCGCCGTTGCCGCGAAGGTCTATGATGAGGCGTTTGCTCTTTGCCGCCTTCATCTGGCGCAGCATCTTGTCAAAAGCCTCTGCCACAATTACTTCCGAATCCTTGTAGTTGGGAATGTCGGCACTTGTAATTGAGTTGATGCACATAACCATCGTCTGCCTCTTGTCGTCGGCAAATCGAAACTCGAAGTTCTTCTTCGGAAAACGGCTGTCTTGCGGCGATTTTACGAACTTCTTCCACACATCGCCGTTGGGGTAGAAGGGCACATAGACCAGAGTGTCGCCACCGTTGGACAATCTGAACCTCATCCCGAGCGAATCCCGAACGAATCCCGGAAGAATCTGTCGTATGCTGTTGTTGTGGCATAGCGAGTTGCATGCCTTGCCCAGCAGTCCGTAGCGGTTTTCTGTAACGTGAATCTTGTCGAGCCTTTCGAGAAGCGTTTCAAGCGGAGTGCCCTCAATCTCTTGCAGTCTTGCGCCTTTCAGAAACGAGAATTGCGGAAGCCAGCCGTCTACCACGAATCCGTCGCGGATAACCTTCAGGTTTAGCGGAATCCAAGCGTTTGCCGCCTTCTTTGGCATCTCCGGATAGCCCATGTTTGTGTGTCCGTCGTGAAGGACTGAAAGCAGTTTCGTAACCTCGAACTGCATATTGTTAAGCGTTAGCGAATCTTCTGCCGCCAGTTTTTCTCTCAGTTGTCCAACGGCTTTACTAAACTCAGTTTTTCCGCCAAACGCATCGTATGGATTAGGGTGAATTTCCTCGAACTTGCCGAAAAAATAATCGTAGTCGTTTAGTAGTTCAGCCTTGCTTAAGGCCTTGCCTTTCTGCTGATTGTCGGTATTGGCAGCCGATGCCCCCAAGAGTGCAAAGACACATGCCGTAAAGGTTAGAATGATGATTCTTTTCATTTTCGATTTAGATTTTAGTCATAATGCAAAAGAAGGCAAAATATCCCGTTTTTGCAAACATCTGGGATATTTTGCCTTTGGTTTGTGATAAACGGTCGATATTGAAGAGTTTTTTAAACCTGAGGTTTATTCGTAAGGCATTATGCAGGCTGGTTTCCCTAACGAATCTGTCATAAACGCAACTGTTCCGGGACCGCAATCTCCATTTGAATGGTTTTCAATTCTATACTTTCTGTTTGGGCTGAAAGGGATTTTTGTAAATAGATTGTCATGCCAATCTGTAATGATATAATTTGTATCAACAGATGTTAATGAAATCTTCTTTGCAGCCTCGTGCCCTTCTTTTAGTTCAATGTGATAAATATCTTCCAAACTGTCGCCATAAAGATACAGACGGTATAGTTCTCTGCCTTCTTTGTGGGTAACAGTTGCCGATTTTACATCAAAATCAATTCCATTGCCGTGCGAATACATAAACACAAACAAGAAAAAGGGAAGTAGTGGAATCGACAACGCTACAATAATCATTGACAAAAGTACGAATACAGTTTTTTTCATCTTATTGACTGAGTTAATGTCGCAAAGATAATGAAAAATAATCATTTTGTCAAGTCTGGAGTCGTTTCCTATTTTCCTATTTCAGCCACGTCAGCCGTCGCCACAGACTCTCGAACGGACCGCGCTGGTGCGTTCTGAACCTGAGTCGGCAGAAGGCATATTGCGCCACAACCATCAGCAAGCCGATTAGGGCCGCGTAGGTTATTCCAACCTTGTTGTAGAACGAGAGTCCGAATCCGCAGAAGATGAGGCTTCCGAATGCCGATTGCAGCAGATAGTTGGTAAGGCTCATCCTTCCGAAGATGCAGAGATGCTGCAACGCGCCGCGAACGCTGCCAAACGCGTACCACGCCGAAATAACAGCCGATGTTATCATAAGCAGAATCAGCAGATTGTAGGTTGGGGCGAGCCACATATCCAGTCTGCCAAAGTCGGCAAGGCTCAGAGCCGTCACCGCCACCGCCGAGCAGACCAGAACGACGTGCCATACATGCAGATTGCGTCCTTCGTTGTAGAAAAGCCTCTGTCGCCCCAACTGCATCCCGAGCACGAAAAGGCAGAGAATCTGCGACATACGTCCGCACCAAACAAAATACTTTATGTTGAACTCAAGTCCGTAGCGCAGGTTGCACAACGAGTTCTCGACAAATGTTCCGTGCTGATGGGCTTCGCCAATGCGCCCGGCCAGCGCCCACAGACTGTCGGTATCGAGATTCCAGCCCGTTATCAGACGGAAAATCTCTATTGGCTGAACAGCCAGAAACGCTATTATGCACCACACGGCTGGCGACGGCAGGTAACTTATTGGAATTATGAACATTCCCAAAATTGCATAGACCATAAGAATGTCGCCGTCGTAGAGCGCCATGTTTACCGCGCCGAACATCAGCAAAAGGCACATTCGCCACGCAAATCTGCCTGCAAACGAGCGGCCTTTCTGCTGCTGGTTGTCGTTCATTATAAAGAAACTCAGTCCGAAGAGCATGGCAAAGATGCCGTACATCTTGCCCGACAGAAGCCATGCCATTATTCTGCCAACAGACTCGTCGCAGCCAAGCGTAAAGGCTACAGGTTCGTTGGTAAAGATGTTGAAATGCTCAACCGAGTGGTAAAGAATAATGCCTGCCACGGCTATTCCGCGCAGGGCATCGGCCACATCTATGCGCGTGTTTTGAATGTTTTGTGTTTGATACATAATGTCCGTTCTGTTAGGTGTTTAGACAAGATAGTCGCCCTTTATTATAACCGTAGATTTTCCGCCGAAGAGTACCTTCCCGTCTGTTATTTTCAGTTTTACCGAGTTGAAGATGCGGTCGTTTCCGCCTTGCTCAATGGTTATTGGCGAGCCGTCCCAGAGCTTCTCGCCAAGCAGATAGTTGGCAAACGCGCTGTTGCCCGAGCCTGTTGCCGGGTCTTCGAGATAGCCGAACTTAGGGGCGAAGACGCGTGTGTGGGCAAAGTTCTCTTCTGAAGCCGTCTCTTTCGAGAAGATGAGAATGATGTCGATGTCGTTTTCAAGGCAGAAAGCCTTAAGTTCCTGCTCGTTTGGGAAGACTGAAACCTCGGTGTCGAAATCGGAGATAGGCACGATGAGCGTGCGCAATCCGGCATCGATTATGCGCATAGGAAGTGCCTCGGATATTGAGCCGTGGGGCAGGTGCATAACCTTTTCGATGTTCTCGGCAGAGAACGTCATTGGGTACTCAACGGCTTCGGGCGCGGTTATGTAAACGGCGTCTTCGTCATCTATCGCGTTGAAAACGCTTACGATGCCCTTGCGGTTGGTCTCGGCAGTAACCACGGCTTTCTGTCGCAGTTCGGCGTTGTCCTTAATTATGGAGTACATGGTGGCAATGGTGCCGTGTCCGCAGAAATCAACCTCGCACTCCGATGAGTAGTAGGTTAGTTTGCAGTCGGCAACATCCGATTTTCCGCAGAATACCATCTCCATAACGAATCCTTTGTGCTCCTTGGCTATTGCCTGCATCTGCTGTGGCGACAGGGCGTCTTTGCCCGTAAACACGCATGCCGCCGGATTTCCGAGCGACTCGCCAACCGTAAAGGCGTTGCTTTTTAGATAACTGTACTTTTTCATTTGCTTTTCTTATTTCATTCTCTATGGTGTATTGCTTTTATTCTCTTCAGATTATCTTTTGCCTCTTCATTATTACCAATCTCAGCGGCAAGTTTTGCACAGGAATCCATTTCGGCACATTCTGCGCAAGACTCATAGCCCTTCATGGTAACACACGGCTTGATTTCGCACATCTGACTACAGAAGAAATACTTTACACCATTACTTCGGCATCCCGTACAGTTGATTTTATCAGGTGTAATGATATCTGTATGAAATATCTCACACCATTTACGAGAAACCTCTTCACGCATTTTGTCATCATCTCTAACAGTGGCTATGCGAGCCTCACATTTCTCGCAGTTAATGCCACAATATCCAATCATTTTATCCATATTCTGTTTATTTTATTTATGAGTTGCTGAAAAAATTGCAATAAGCAAACAGCCAACCAATATAAGCACCAACCACGCAAATGGATTATGGGGCATGAAGGCAACTGCGGATATGCCATCAACGCACAGAGCACCATATATCAGCAGAAATGGCCTGCGTAAATACGGATGTTCTTTGACTTTGCTATGAAGCATTGCCACAAGCGAGCCGCACACTATCAGCAGCATGCCACACATCAGACTCATATAAGTCATGGCCTGCTGCTTGGCCGGACTTAGCACCTCCTGTCCGCCGTTGATGAGCGGTGTAAAAGTAGCAACGATATGGATGACGCCCATTGTCGCAATCGCCATCGCAATAAAACGAACAAATCTCATTTTACGATTACTCAATTACGAAGCTCCTTGGATAGAAATCGCTGTAGAAACGACCGTCGGTGGCGGTAAACTTCAGCACGCAGTAGTTGGGATCGGTCACACCACCGGGGTAGTATTGCTCATCGCCCTCGCACCAAATCATCTCTTTCGAAGCGGCATCAGTCAGAACCTCCATCGTGCCTCGCAACATAATACCCTTAAAACCTTCTGCATCGCAGAAATAGATGCTTGCCTTGGGGGTGTCCTTGTATTGAACCACGCGTATTGAGAACGTGTTGGTAGTAAAGTAGAAGGTCTTGATGCCCTCACGCTTGCGTGGTTTCAGCATGGCTTTGGTCCAGGGAAAACCTTCGCGGTCTACTGATGAGATGTAAGCGATGGGTTGTTTATCGGCCATCTGGGCAACGAGTTCCTTTACACCTCTCAATGCAGGATTTTCAATAGTCTTGTCTCTAAGTGTCAATTCCTTGCGCCAGCGTTTCAGTTGGGGGAAATACGTTTTCATCTGGCCGATATACTCCTCTTTGGTGATGGGATTCTCCAAGTTTTTGTTGACAGCACCTATAAACTGGGCGCAATGCTCTATCATCTCGTCCATGGTGTAGTCCTGCAAGAATTTTCCATCCTTGTAGCAATACATACAATAGTCTTCATTCTTACTGCCGTCGGCATTTGTGCCGAGAACGTCTTCGGTTAGCGGCATACCGCAACTCTGACAGAATTTAATTTCTTTTTTCATCTTGTTTTATTTTAATGATTTGATGCTGCAAAATTACACTATGTTGCCTGAATAGTTGAATATTTGGGATATTCTGTCGTGATTTGTGACGAGTGACGAGATTATAACGATGATAGTCCGCATCTGGCAAAAGAATTTTCCAGATGCGGACTACTTTTTTATTCTTATTCTTATCTCAATGCTCTAGTTTTTTATTGACTTGAAGTTATGTGCCAGCCCTTGCGGTTGGCAAAAAAATAGGAGGTCTTGGATATTTCAGTCTTTTGGATCTTCATCAAAAGGAAGAGCATCCATATATCTGTCAAAATCGCTTTGGAATAGGCGGTCTTGTATAATACGATACTTTTCAAATTCTGTTTCAGCATGTTCTTTTGCTTGTTCGGCAGTAACTTGTCCTGCCGTTTGTAGAACCTCGTTGCCACCAGATGCGAGAATAGTGTCAATCCGTTTAGCCCAATCTTCCATTGTCATTGGAATATGACGTTTTGTCATTCTTTCAGCCAATTCAAGCACACCATTCACCAACTGTCCCATGTCGGCAAGTTCTGCCTCTTTAAGATAGTTTTTGGCTATAACCACGTCGGTCTTTACAATTTTACCTTCTGGTGCATTCTCCCATGAGGTAAGTCCCATATGTTCTTGCTCAGCATCAGCTCGCTCTACAATCAATTCAGCTGCTGTTCGACCGTGAACTGCATAGTGCATCTTATTCTGCATCATCTTGAAGAATGATCGGGTGGTCGGTGCATCCCGATTATAGTCAACGGCTGTAGCATAGATATCTGTCAGTTTCTGATAGAATCGTCGTTCGGAAAGACGAATCTCCCGTATCTCGGCTAAGAGATGTTCAAAATAATCTTCGCCAAGGAACGAGCCGTTCTCCATTCTCTTCTTATCCAAAACATATCCACGTATAGCGAATTCTCGCAATACGCTCGTTGCCCATTGACGGAACTGAGTAGCACGAATACTATTCACACGATAGCCTACGCTAATAACGGCATCAAGATTGTAGAACACAGTTTCGCGTTTAACCTGCCGATTACCTTCCATTCGAACTATTTCCATTTTGGAAACAGTTCGCTCTTCTGTGAGTTCACCCTGCTCATAAATATTTTTAAGATGTTTGCTAATAGCAGGTATGTTCACATCAAAAAGTGTCCCCATTGCCTTTTGCGTACACCACACAGTTTTATCTTTGTAGAACACTTCTATACCTTGTTCCTTTCCCTCTATCTGAAATATTAGGAACTCAGCTGTGCTATTTCGTATTTCTTTACGTTCTGCCATGATTTTTCCTTGAATTATGGTTTTAAATAATACAGACAAACATCATCAATGAACTTCGAAACAACATACGCTTGTGCATCAAAAGTATTTGCATCATTGAATTCTTTATAGAATTTGTCTTTTGCATCAAAATAATAAATATTATCCACTAAATATGTTTTTTCTGCATATTTAGAAGAGAATTTTTTGTTATTCCCTTTAATTCCACAACACAATAAATTTAACGATCCATATAAAATTTTGAGCAACGATTTGTTGCTCAGGTGTTTGCCATGTCTAAAATCACTTAACTTAGTGTTGCGAAATAAAGCAAATGAATTTCATCAATGGCATGGCAAATATAAGCAAAAAATCAGCGAAACTCACTCCTTTTGGCGGAATATTTTCAATAATGGAGCATTTTGATGCCAAACTGTCATCTGTAATTGACTCTACGCTTGGTATATGATGCAGTATCTATGGCTATCAATATAGCGAAACTGCCAATAATTGCAAAAATCCGTAACTTTGTTTTTGGTAATTTGGGGCATTTTTTTGAAACAAACTCGTTTTTCAGTAGGATGGATATAAATAGCAATATTATCAACTTGTATGTAATTTTATGTTGTCACAAGTCTGTATTTTTTTAATTGCATCACTATTGTTACTATTGATATAAATCAAGTAATGAGCGCATTTTTACATTTAATTACAAAAAAATATTTGCTGTTTTTTATTTTTTTGATTTCTTTTGCAAAGAGAAAAACAATAGGAAACTGACCTTGGCAGTTATATATCAAGGAGCAATACCTGAAGCTTATAGATGGTACATAATTAACTATAAAATTCTAATTTGAGCGTGGAGATTCCTCCTTTAGCTTTAACATTAGGCGGATTGTCACTTGTATGCACTTTTGTTTCAGCCGTCTATGATAGAAGTGATAATAATAGTGTTATTTGGTCTTACTAATATAGTTACAAATTATAAAATGGAAAGTTTACTATTTCGGTTCAGTCATCGGATGTTTGGCATTGTTGTATATTGGAATTATAGAATGATAGAAAGGTATAACAAAAAACTTCTTGAACATATTGATATGATTTCTCATTCAATTTATGATAAAATAGAAATGGCTATAATTCACCCATTGATTTGGACATTTGGTGCGTTGTGTTTTTTATATGTAAATATAACTGGGAATCATATTAAAAATCGAGTTATGTTAGTTTTATCTGCATTCTTAGTATTATATATTATAGCTCGTTTTTTTATAAGGAAATTGAAAAAAATATGTTTTGTTGAGAAAGAAATAGAACTTTACCAAACGCTATCTGATTCAAAAAAGAAAAGACTAGCTCAAAAAGGATTGTTTTTGATTGTTATACCTAACATTGCTTTACCAATTATAGTTGTAGCCATTCTATACATTTTGCAGGAAACATTATGGAGGTAGTTTTAGCATAAAGCTAACATAAACTTATAAGATTATATTCAAAACTTTTTTACAGGCAAAGGCGTAATAGCCTTTACCTGTAAGAATGTTGTGTGCTTCGAGCCAGAATTCCGCAGAACTAATGAAATACTCTAATTTTCAACTCCCGAATTGCAATTGCAAATTTCTTCAATATACGCTTCGTCGAAATTTCCCCCTTGCTACCATCTTGCTATCCTCTTGCTACTCCCTTGCTATCGGCTTACTTCAATTCCTCCTGTCAATCGAATTCAGAATTTTCAACTTTCCTATCACCTAATTTGGCTATATCTAACATATACCCAACATATACCCAACATATAGCCTACATATACCTTGCATATACCTTGCATATATCTTCCCTATACCTTGGCACTATTTTGTATTTACCAAAGGGATATTTTGTATCAAATTTGTTCATTATGAGTTTCGTACTCAGAATTTTCAATATTCTCTTATTTTTCATTTTTGCAAAAATGCCAGCCAGATGCAGAATGAAAAAAAACAACCCAAACTCTGCGTCGCGCAGAATCTGGGTTTCTATGAGAATCTTTTTATGATGGTTATTTAAGCCTTCTCACGGCTTTTCTACTTCTATTCTTGTCTTTTTCTGTCATTTCGGAGTGTTTTGCCGTGCCGCCGCGCTCGATGGTTGCAACAATATTGAAGCCGCTGTATCGGGCTATCTCGCGCATTGCGCGTATTGCGCCGCGCGACTGCGCAAACCAGATGTTAAAAGGCCACGGCGTTGTGCAGGTGCTTACAAGAATGCACTTCTTGCCCTTCATCAGCGGCTCGGGAAAGCGCGGAGTGTCGCGCATCAGGCCGTACACAAGGCGGTCGAACAGCAGTTTCATCTTGCCGGGAATGTTGCCCCAGTAGCACGGCGCGCCCATTATTATGGCATCTGCCGCCTGCATCATTCTGAGCACGCGTTGCGAATCGTCCTCGGGCAGCACGCATCGCTCTTTTGAGCGGCATGCCATGCAGCCTGTGCAGGGCCTCACGTTAAGGTCGTTGGTGAAGACCGTTTCAACCTTGTCGCCGTTTTTCTCGGCTTCGTTGCGCATAATGCCGAGCATCTGCGAGATGAGTCCTTTCTTGCGCGGACTGCCGTTGATAATCAGAATATTCATCTTCGTTATTTCTTTCTTTTTAGACTGAACGTGAACGGTTTGTCGAAATGACGGCGCGAATAGTATGTTACCGACGGATTGGTTAGGTTCATCACCATTGTCCAAGCCGTGCCAAGGAATCCTTCGCGCTCGGGCTGCGATGCCGATTCTATTGCCTCGGTAAGCTGATTGACGCTCATTACGCCGCCAGCCTGTTCGAAACGCTTGCAAAGACGGTCGTAGCGGTCGTCGCCTTCCTTCAGACCCACATTCAGATTCTCCTTGCAGAGATAGTGGTTGGCAACCGCCGGAGTCTCGGTTACAACCATTTTGTTGTTTACATATTCAACAACCACGCTTCTGCCCGAGGCATCTGCCATGGCATAATGATGCCCGAAGCCAATGTCGGAGTGCATGTCTATGCCTTCGAGAAGTTTCAGAGCCTCGTCTACGTTGGCTGCTTTGTTAAGCATGTAGCGCAGGGCAACGGTGGTGGTCATGTCGGGCTTGTCGGTGTTCTGATGTGCCTGAACGCTGTCGCCTGTAACAAGGTCGGCAATGGCAAGTCCCTTCTCGTTTATGCCGTCGAGGGCGCAGAACAGTCCTGCCAGCGCCATATACTGGTTTCTGAATCCTTCGGGCTTGTAGCCGTCGCCAAATTCATAAAACTCCATGTTGAAGGTCGTTATCGTTTCGTATCCATGCTCGGGAATGGTGTGGATAATCATGCCCAGAGCCGACGGATAGTCGAAGTTACGCCCCATCAGCACGTTGCCGTCGGAAGTTCGGGCGGCGAGGGTTGAACAGCCGTAGTCGGTCTTCTTTGTCTTTATTTCGGACTTGTAGTAGCCTTGCGAAAGAAAGTTGATTATGTAACTTGTAAGTTCGCCCGAAGTCTTTGCGCCGCCTTGCTCAACCAGTCCGTCAAAGCCGTCGTCGCCGGTGTATTCCATGTAGTACAGACCGTCGTCGAGTTTTTCTACCGACATTGCTCCCTTTATCAGCGAGCCGAACTTCAGCCACACCATCAATGCCGCAACCAAGGCGAGGCAGAGAGTGCCGCACAATGCAATCTTTAATGTTTTTTTCATGTTTATGCTATTCTATTACGAAACTTCTTGGGTAAAAGTCGCTGTAAAAACGTCCGTCGGTAGCGGTGAATTTAAGCACGCAGTAATTAGGGTCTGAAACGCCGCCGGGATAGTACTCGGTGTCGCCTTCGCGCCAAATCATCTGTTTTGATGCCGCATCGGTCAGAACCTCCATCGTGCCGCGCAGCATTATTCCCTTGAATCCCTCGGCATCGCAGAAATACACGCTCGCCTTTGGATTGGCTCTGTAATGTGCCACACGAAGCGAAAAAGTGTTTGTGGTGAAGTAGAATACCTTGATGCCCTCGCGCTTTCGCGGAGCAAGCATCGCCTTGGTGTATGGAAATCCGTCGCTGTCTACCGACGAGATGAACGCAATGGGGAGCGTGTCTGCCATCTGTCCGATGAGCGGCTTGACTGGTGCAAGGGCTGGATTATCAGGCATCTTGTCGTCGTTGCCTACCGTAATAGACTTGCGCCACCGCTTCAGGTGCGGAAAGTAAGCCTTCATCTGCCCGATGTATTCTTCCTTGGTTATCGGGCTTGGAAGATGCTTGTTTACCTCGCCTACAAACTGGGCGCAATGTTCAATCATCTCGTCCATAGAGCAGTCGGTGGTAAAATCGCCGTCCTTGTAGCAGTACATGCAGTAGTCCTCGTTCTTGCTGCCGTCGGCATTAGTGCCGAGGACTTCGGGAGTGAGCGGCATTCCGCAACTCTGACAAAATTTCTGTTCCATCTTCAAATGTTTTTAATGGTAATTATCTTTGCACATTTCCATAGTGCTGCGGATGAGCCTTGGCAGAGTTGTAAGCCATGACTTTTCCTTCGGGACTGAAGACGACGGTGAAAATCATCTCCTCGGGGCCGGCAATCTCGCCTACGAACTTTCGGTAGCCCCATTCCTCGCCGTTTTCGTCGGCATTCTTGAAGAGCGGCTTGCCCAGAAGATTTCTTACCTCATCCTTCGTCATTCCCATTTCAACTTTGTTTATTTTTACGGTGTCGCGCGTTGACATGCAACTGCTGAAACCGAGTCCGAGTGCCAAAAATAATGTTTCAATTTGTATATTGTTCATTTTTTCTGATTTTTTTGTGTTTATGACTTCATTCTGTTCTGCGCGTCCTTGCCTGCGCCCGTGCCCTTGTACTTGCTTCGGGCTGAGTTGAGGCGATAGAAGAGCGACAGATGCAGCTTGTGCCGCGAATACTTGTTTGCCTGCCAAATCTGATAGTAGCCCATGTCGCCGTATTCGTTCATTCCGCTGCGCTGAAGAACATCGAGCACGGCGGCGCGGACGGTAAGCGAGCGGTTTTTCAGCAGGCTCTTCTGCGCAACAATGCCAAGGCGAACCTTGTCGTAACTGTTGTAGAAGTTCATGTCATTACCGCGCGACTGGAACATCAGGTTAAGGTCGAACCGCCAGCCGTGCTTCAGACTGATGGTGTTGAAGGCATTGACCGTGAACGTTGGCTTGTTGAACGAGCATCGTCGGCCGTCGTCGAGCGTAAGCGTAAGGTCGGGCTTGTCAATCCCAGCCGTTGCGTTGAGCGACCATATACCAGCTTTTGGCGTTGCCGAGATGTACGCGCTGTAGTTGTCGTAAGGGTCGGCAAGGTTGATGTGCTTTACCAGCGCCACGTCGTTGTCGCGAAGGAACGACCATTGCGTTATGGCATTCCTGCTGCGCTCGTATGATGCCGACAGCGTGAGCCATTTCCACGACAGGTTTAGCGTTAGGTCGCGCATGCGCTCGTTTAGCAGTTGCGAGTTTCCTGCCTGAAGCGAATATCGGCTTATGTATGTTACGGCATCGTTCATGGCAAAGAAACTCGGGCGGTTGGTCTTGAGGCTGTATGCCAGCGCCGCCTGAATCTTTCCGAGGCTTACCGAATACGAAGCCGTAGGGAAGAACTCGTCTTGCGAACGGTGCAGAAATTCGTTTGCCAGAGCGTCGCTATAGTCGGACAGCGTGTGTTCGTAGCGCATTCCGATGCTTGCCCTTCCTGCATTTCCGAAGTTGCACGCATACTCGGCAAAGGCGGCGATGTTGTCCTCCTTTATGTCGGCATCGGTATTTGAGATTGATGGCTTGTCAATCCAATAAGTGTTGTACCGCCTTACGAAGGTCATCTCCGTTCCTGCCTCTACATCGCCTTTCCACACGGGGTAGGAGAGAACGAGTTTGGCGGCATACAGGCGGCTCTTTGTCCCCGACTTGCTAAGTATGTAGTCGTTGTTCAGAAGGCTCGTCTCCACGTTGTGGCGGTCGGTATTGGTCTGCGTGCGCATGAAATCGACATTGAGGTCGATGCCCAACTTGCCCGCCGTGCCGTTGTAGTAGGCATTTGTAAGGATGCCCAGCGGCTTCGTCTCGCGGTTTGTCTGGTCGGAGTAGAGATGGTCGGTTTTATTGTTGTCGATGTAAACGTCTTCGTCATAAATAACCTTGTTTTTTCCGTCGAAAAACTGAGTCAGGTCGGCTCTCACTCCAACCGAGTGCGAGTCTGAAATCTGCCAGTTTGCTCCGGCGGTGTAAGTGATGTCGTTGTGAAACCAAGTCATTGTGTATGGTCCGTCTTGGCAGAACACCCTGTTGGGCGTTGTCGTAACCTCTTTCAGAGTGCTGTATTGTCGATAGTCCTGATGAAAGTAGTAGACCGAGCCGAACACGTCAAATCCGTTTGTGCGGTAGTTCATGCCCAGTTTTCCGCGCGGCATGTTAAAGCCGTATCTGAGGTCCTGCTCGTCGGTAGCCGTAAGGTCGAGGCTGAATCCGTCGCCCTTCTGCCGCTTTGTGCGAATCCTCACCACCGCCTTTACGGTTGCGTTGTATTGTGCTCCGGGGTTGTTTATCACCTCAACGTCGCGTATGTCTTCGCTGCGCAGACGCTTCAGTTCGCCGGCATCGCGCAGCAGACGGCCGTTAAGGTAGATGAGCGGCTCGCCCTTTCCTATAACCTCGAGTTTGTCCTCGCTACCGGTCATTCCCGGCACTTTCAGTAGCAGCTCGTCTGCCGTTCCCGACTTGGCAAGCGGCGTTCCGTCAATGCGCGTAATCATGGCATTGCCTTTCAGCCGAGTGTTGGGAAGGTCGCCACGGACGACGACCTCCTTCAACTCTAACATCTTGCTTACCCATTCAATTGTGTCTTGCTGTGTTTGTGCTGCTGCCATGACTGCTGTATCTGTCAAAGTCAGGGCAGTTATATATAAAAGTTTTCTCATTTTTCGGGTTTGATACTAAAATTCGAGCCTTAGTATTCTCATTGGACGATTTTTGCCGCCATGCTGATTTTCGTCAATGCTTATTTCGCCTGTCGGAATGAATCCGCATTTCTCCATCACGCGCCCCGATGCAGGGTTGTCGGTAAAGTGGCAGCAGATGAGCGACGGTATTTGTGTTGTTTCTCTTATGTGTCTTATCATCTCAGCCAGAGCCTCGGTGCAGATGCCATTGTTCCAGTAGGGCTTTGCAACCCAGTAGCCTGCCATCGCCTCGCCGGGTCGGGCAGGAATGTTCAGGTCGAACGATTCCATGTAGCCCACCGAGCCTATTGGTTCGCCAGTCTCCTTCAGAACTATAGCCCACACGGTTGGACTGTTGAATACCGTTCGGATAATCTCGCGGCTCTCGTCAACGCTCTTGTGCGGCGGCCATCCGGCTTGGTTTCCTATGTCGGGCTCGGATGCGTATCTGAATAGCGCGTCGGCATCGGTGTCGAGCCACGGTCGCAGCGTCAGTCTTTCTGTTTCCATTATAATCATCGTGTAAAGGTTAAAAAAAGCAGAACCACATGGGGGAAAGTATGTGTTCGCCGCCCTGCGATTCTGCTTGCAAAGTTATGCCAAAAAGTTCTTTTTCCGTATGCTTTTGGGATATTCTGCACGCTTTTGTGACGAATTGCAGAAATGCCCTAAAACTCTAGTCTGTAGGCTATGTTAGGGAAGGTGAGCGAGGTGAATTTATCCTCAACCTCGTGGGTCTTTATGTTGAATGTCTTGCCTTGGAACGAGCGCACTTTCAGGTATTCGAGAATGAGGTGCGTGGCCTTTCGCTTTCCGTTGATGGTGTATTTAACCGAGAAGGCAAAGCCTGTGTTCAGTCCCATCTGCTTGCTGAACGGTTTGTCGCCGTCCTCGGGAATGGAATGGTCGGGACGCTTCATCACTTCTTCTAACGTCAGTCCCTCGGGCATCGGAGTGTAACGGTCGCCGCCCATCAGCGTAAATCGTCCGTTAAATCCGAAGACGTTCTTCTTGCTCTTGCCAACCATCCACTCTTTTCCGCCCAGAATGTTGGTTACGAACGTGCGGTCGTGGCGCGTGTTGTGCCATTCGCCCTGCGCGTCGCGGTATTCAGACTTGAAGAGGGTTGCCGTAAACATTCCGTAGAGTCCGTCCTTCAGATATCGCTCAAGGGTGAGGTCTATTCCGTAGTTGCGTCCAACACCCTCGTTTACAAGAGCCCTGTCTTGATAGAAAAGGTTGTGGTTGAGGATTGAGAAAGTTGAGCCAATCTCTACCGGAACGTCGAACAGATATTGCCAGTAAGGCTCAATCTTAATTATCGCATTCTCGCCCAGACGCTGGCTGAACGATGCCGAGATGTGGTGCGAGCGCGTGAGTCCCAGATTCTTGTTTGGGTTGGCAGCATTTCCGTTGCCGTCGGATATCTGTACGAAATAAGTGTCGGTCGTCTCCTTTCGGCTGTTAAGCGCGTAGGCTATTGCCACGCTGCTCGATGCCGATGTCTTGTACTCAATGCTTGCGCGAGGCTCTAACAGCCACTGGTCGTTAAGGTTGAACCACATTACGTTTGCGCCAGCCACCGCCGAGAGTCTTCGGCTAAGTGCAATCTTGTGGCTTGTGTAGGCGCGTGTTAGTCCCGTGTTGCCTTCCGACTGGTATATGCGCAGCAGCGGACCGCCTACCTCGGCAACGTGGTCTAACCATGTGTTGAAGTCGATATGCTGATGGTCGAATCCGTTCTGCATGGTGTATCTTGATGAGAATTTGTGCTGATACTGCACGCCAATCATCACGTTCCACGACAGGTTTTGGCCCTTCATGTCGGGAGTCTTTGTCATATTGTCGTCGTAGTCGTTGGTTCTCAGATTCTGATAGTTTCCGGTATATGCAATGCTTGAGTGAAGTGTTCCGCCGTTGCGGAAACGGTAGTTGTGCGTAAGTCCGCCAGCCCAACTCTTCTGGTTAGACCACGAGTCGTTCATGTCCCACAGCGTTTCCCACTCGTCTTTTTCGGGAACGTCGTTTATGTATCTGTCAATCAAGCCTGTAAACCATAGGGCGAATGTTCCGGCCTTGCACGTCGGCATATTCAGTTTTCCGCTCAAATCCTGATAGTCGAGCGTCTCCTTCTCCATGTTTATGGCGTGGAGTTTCTTTGCTATCTCCAGAAAACTGTATCGGTAGTTAACCAGATACGATGCGCGCGGGCAGCCGTTCTTAGACTTTCCTATCGGGCCTTCCGAGGCAAAGTCTACGCCCAGCGTTCCTATCTGTATGGCGTGCTCGTGCTTGTTGTTGTTTCCGGCTCGCATCTTCATGTCGAATGCGCCCGACAGGGCGTTTCCAAACTCGGCAGGCATCGCTCCCGTAAGGAAGTCGCTGTTGGCAAGAACCGTTCCGTTAAGCGAGGTGAATATGCCTCCGCCTGCTTCGGTTATTTCGGCAAAGTGGTTGGGGTTGTTCACCTCAACGCCCTCTATTCGCCATTGTAGCATCTGCGGCGAGTTTCCGTGAATGCTGATGCCGTTTGTTGCTCCGCCCGAAGCCACGCCGGCAAACATCGAAGCCGTGCGTGCCGGGTCGGCCATTCCGCCGGCATATCTGTTTGCCTCCTCAACGCTGAACATTCGTGCTCCAACCTGAGCCATGTCGTTTAGCGGCATCTGCTTGTTTGAGCGTGGCTTTACAACCACCTCGCCCAGTTCGGCAACGCTCTCGTGCATCTTTAGGCTCAGAACCATCTCTTTTCCTGATGAGAGGAGTTGCTCTTTCAGAACCAGAGGCTCGTAGCCAACGTAACTCACCCTGATGGAGTGGCGGCCTACGGGCACTCGGGTTATCACAAAGTTTCCTTCGGTGTCTGATGTGGTGGCGCAGTTGTCGGCATCTTCTACAACGATGCTCACGCCAATCATCGGTTCGCCCGATGCAATGTCGCTTACTTGTCCGCGAATGGTTTGTGTTGTCTGCCCAAATGCCATGATTGGCACGAGGCACAAAATCGCTGTTGCGATGATAATGTTTAAGATTCTCATTATATTTTGTTTGTTTTTCTTTTTTCAAAATTAAGGGCACTATAGTCTCCCGACTGAGTGCCTTTATTCCTTATCTCTGTTGGTTTGATAAAAAAGAGAGATTACAGTAGATTGGAATTAGTATTGAGTTTTAACAATTAAATACTGAATTCATCGTCCTTTGGTATTTCGATGTTTGGGGCATCGTAGGGCGACTTGAAGTGGAGTTCCCTGAACTGAATTGTAACCAGTTTGTTGTCAATCACCGTCTTGCAGGTTATCAGATGAGGCTGTCCTTTCTCGTCGATGGTGGCAGATACGTCTGTACCGAAGTCGTTCTTCTTGTTGTCTGGAAGAACTTTCGGAACGGTTACGTTATTCTTGTCGTTCTCAATAAAATACAGATGCCCCTTGCCCGTTATCCGTGTGCTGTCGGCATTGTATGTTATCTCGTCGGTATATATCACGGCAAAGTCTTTCAGACGCATGTTCATGCCGTATCCGAGGCTGCGCTTGTGCTCCTCCTCGTCGTTGTCTTTCTCGTGATAGAGATAGTTGCGCTCCACGTATTTTGTGTATCCCTCAATCACGCTGTCCTTGTCGAAGAATCCCACGACTTTTATTTCGCCGTCTATAAAGAAGCCTTCTTCCGAATACCCGTAGTAATCCTTCTTGTCGCCGTCGGTTATCTCGAAAGGGTCGTAAATCTCGTCATCGTCATCGGTGTTGCACGATGCAAATATTCCGCAGCAGATGGTGGCTGCAAACGCCATGAAAAGAAATTTCTTCATAATTAAGTTTCTTTTTTGTTAGTTTTTTATCGCTTTTCAATTTGTACCGGGCGGTGTGTTTTGTTCGCCCAATGCGTTTTTTTCGTCGGCAAAGTAACGGTTTGTATGTCGAATAGCCTAATTTTTGGGATATTCTGCACGGTTTTGTGACGAATGGCTTGGCAGAACCAAAAAAATGTGTGAACTTTGTGCTATGAAAAAGATTCTATGGACACTCGCAGGAATGATTGCGCTCACCTCCTGCGGAAATTCAGACAAACAGTACATCAGCGAAGCCGAAGCATTGATAAGCGAGAAACCCGACAGCGCACTTTATGTATTAAATCAGGTTGAGAACGTGGGCAGACTGCCCGACGAGTGGCTTGCCCGATACTGGCTAACAACGGCCGAGGCTCATGCCGCCATGAACCAGTCGCTATCCGAAGACTCGATGGTGGCATTCGCGTTCAGCTATTTTCAGCATCATCAGCCCATCGACAGCGTAAGACTGCGCAAGGCACGCTCGTTCACATCGTCGTACTACTGGTGGACAGAGCGTGAGGATGAGGCTAAGAAACTGATGGTGCAGTCGCTCGAAGAGAGCCGCAAGGCTGCCAATTATCCCGAAACCGTTTCGATGCTGTGCGGAATGGCTAAACTCGCCCTCAAGAACAACAATCAGAAGGAGGCAAAACAATATGTAGACGAGCTTCTCTCCATCGACGGTGGCGACAAGAATCACGCGCAGCTCCTCAACGCCCTTGCCGTAAACTATTATTACGAAGGAAAGATTGATTCTGCCATCGTGATGTTCAAGCGAGCCATCGCCTTTCGCGATACGGCAAAAGACTCTGTCTATGTGTGGCGCGATGCCATGCGAAACTATGCCGACCTGCTCATTGACATAGGCAGGATAGACGAGGGCATTGCCATGCACGAGGACATAATGGCACATTACGGTCGCTCGAAGGAATACTCCGGCAACGAACTCGGACCGCTTTTCTCGCTCTCGCACGCGTGGTTGCTTAAGGGCAACAAGGAGCGCGCCCAGCACTACATGAACAAGGTAGAGGAGTACGATATGTCAAACTCAACGCGGTTCTGCGTCATCGGTCACCGAATGGTGCTCGACTATGCTACCACAGGCCGGTACAACATTACCGACATGGCTGAGTTTGCCAACGACATTCGCAACCGCATGAACAAGCGTCAGGCGGTAGAGAAAGCCAAGGAACGCTCCATTCAGAACCTTCGCGAACACGAACTGCTGCTCACCGTGTCGCGCCAGCGCCAGCTCATCTTCTTCCTGCTGCTCACCGTCGGACTGCTTGCCGTAATCATTGCGCTCTCAGTACTTGCGCGCCGCCGCAAAAGACTTTTGCGCGAGAAGGAAGAGGAGATGCAACAACTTAACGACCAGTTGCAGAAGATGCAGAAAATGGCTGAACAGCGCGCCAAGATGGTTGAGGCTGAAAGAAAAGCCGATGACGCTCCGGCTGCCGAAAGCACCGTTACGCTAACGGGCACAACGAGCGAGACGATAACCCTTAATGTTGATAATCTGCTTTATGTCGAGGCGGTTGGCAACTACGTTAAGGTGTGCCAGTGGCTCGGCGGAAAGGTTCAGACCGATATGCTGCGTGCCACATCAAAACAGATGGAAGAGGAGTTGCACGGCTATCCGATGGTGGTTCGCTGCCACCGCGCCTTCCTCGTTAATCTTGCTCAGGTAGAGAAAATCGTCTCAAAGGCAGGAACGATGCAACTTTTGGTTCGCCACAGCGAGGAATGTTTGCCTGTCTCGCGCAGCAACATGGCTGGCATAAAAGATGCGATAAAGAGTTTGTAATTCACCACAAAAAATGTCCGCAGAAACAAAATCTCTGCGGACATTTTTTATTTTCTCGCGTTCTGCCGAGATTTCTGAATTCGGCAGAACGTATAGCTTGTAATTCAAGTATAAGAGCCGTTTTTCTATTTGTTTATAACGTTCTTCAATTTTTTTACTTCATCCAAGTATTCTTGTTCGCTAATAGGCTTGCGTACAGGAATATAAAAATAATCGTTCTTAATTGTTGTTATCTCCAAATTCTTGTTTCCAGAATAATGTCTGAATAGTCCTTTTAGAAACCATAAAACTTCCCTTTTTGGATGTTTATAGAAATACAGAATGTCATCATTGGTTTGAAAACAAATGTATAAAAATTTATTTTCCAACTTTCCAAATGTAACTTTCTTGATATTGTTCCACTTTAATGTTGCAGAGTATTCATGTACGTTATAAAAGAAAACACCTTGTCTGTTTGCTTTAAAAAGAAGAATTTTATTTTTTTCTCTTTTAATAAAGTCATAAATGCAATAAACAATACATAATGTACACATTATTATCTGTATTCCCCAGAAATATTCGGAAAAATGAATGCAAAAGAGCGATATCAATATTATTATCCATAACTTTATAACTGAAGGGATTTCATTCTGTATTTTTATCTTATAATTTTTCGGATATAGGCTAAACTTAAATTTCTTGTCTGTTTCTGAATAATCGATATCATCTTGTTGATTTGCAGGACTGTAATTATCGTTGGCATGCTGCTGTTTTAGCATCAGAAAGTCTTCTTTCTTTACTGGCTCTTCGGGAAAGTAGTTTGGGCAGACTTCTTCGTTTACGATAGCCATATTCAGACTGTCGCTTCCCGAAAGTTTCTTGAAATTCTTATACAGTTTATCGAAGGAGAAATTCTGAAAGTATATATCCATGTGGAGAGTGTATACATAGCCGTCGGTTGTGTAGAAACACAAGTATTCGTTGCAGCCACAGTATTTTCCGAATTCTATTTTCTCGATGTCCTTCCATTTCAGAAGATGGTACTGAGCGTCTTCTGGCTGTTCTTTTCGGTTCGGCTCAAGTGAATATTGGATTTTTGGCGTGAGAACGCCTGTTTCGTTAGCCTTGAATAGCGTTTCTCTTCCGTCATAACCACGATGATTGTTTTTTATAACGTATTCTTTCATTTGCCTTTTTTTCAAAATTGGTTGCAAAGATAGTTATTTTATGCAGAACGATGCTCCAATCGCAGAAACAAAAAGCGGCGATGCCACAGAAAACACCGCCGCAACTGAAAAAATTCGTTTACGATTAGCCGATAATGCTTTGAATGTACTTGCATTTCATCTCGTTGCCAAGAGTCTTGCCCTTGTCGCAAGAGAGTTTAACGCAGTCGTGCCATTCTCTCGACTCGGTAATTCTTGAGCGTGTAAGTTTTACGACGATGTTCATAGGCTTTATCACTCCGCCGCCGCTTGCAACGTCGCACGTCAGGAACGTGCCCACGCCGAACGATGGGATAATCTTGCCTTTGGCATAGTTGTTAATCTCTATTGCGCGCTTAATATTCAAACCGTTAGAGAAGATAACCTGCTTTGTAAGCGGATTAACGCCCAGTTCCTTGTACTTAGCCACAATCTTGTCAATCTGCTCCTCTTCGTTGCCCGAATCCACTCTCAAGCCAGAGAACAGCATCGCCATCTTCTTAGAGAAATTGTTGAAGAAGACATTGTCGCCAAAGCAGTCGTATAGATATATTCCGAGGTCGCCGTTATACACCTCGGCCCACTTCTCCATAACAGAATGGTTCACCTCGAACACCGAAGAGCAGTTCTCCTCGAACGAGATAATCTGGTGGCTCATGGTGCCAAGCGGATTCAGTCCGAGTTTCATGGCAAACCATACGTTTGATGTTCCGGTGAAGATGCCGCTCCACTGTTTCTCCTTGTACACGCGGCTCATCTCTTCGAGCACCACCTTCTGATGCTCGAACGAGAAGCGGCGGCGCGTACCCATGTCGCCAATTACGAGCGATGAAGAGAATATCTCTTCAGACTTCTTTCTGATGTATTCGCGCTCGGTCTGCTCATCGTATATCTTTGTGTCGCCGTTCAGAATGTGCATCAGCTCGCTCACGCAACTAAGTATAGGCATCTCCCAGATGATTGCCGAATACCATTTGCCCTTGACTGAGACGTGCAGATGGTTGTCCTTGTCCATTGAAATATCCACCTCGGCTGGGTTGAATCTGAAGCCGCGCAGAAACACGTCGATGAACCATTTTGGCAGATAATAACATTTCTGCTGCATGAATTCTATCTCCTCATCGGTTATTACTATGTTTTTCATCATGTCAACCTGCTCGCGCAGCAGAGCGTCGAACCCGTCGGGATAGACGGTCTTGTTGCGGTCGAAGAATGTGTATTCAACCTCGGCTCTCGGGTACGACTGCACAATGTAGTACATGCAGGTAAAGGTGTATAGGTCGTTGTCGGTAAAGTGCTTAACTATCTGTTGCATAGTGATTTTTATAAATTAAGAAGGTTGATGTTGTTCTCTTTGCAGAAGGCTTCGAGTTTCTCGCCGCCGTCGATGCTTGCCGTAAAGTTTGCTGCCACAGAGATGCCTTCGGCCGACTTGCGAATCTGAACCAAGTCGTTGAGAGTGTTCATCACGCACACGTCGCCGGCAATTCCGCACACCACAATCGTTGGCGATGAGGCTTTCTCGATGGCAGAGATAATCTTCTGTCCGTCGGGGTTGGTTATCTGGCCACCGTTATACGAGAATATGCTGTACTGCTCTACTGCCGAATCCGTGCCTTTCTGGCAATATTCAACATTGTCCGAAGCCGACAGAGCCTCTTGCAACTGCGGGAATACCTCGAAGCCCGAGGAGTCTCTGACGCAATGCACAGGCCATATTCCGCCGTTTGATGAAAAACTGCAGTGGTTCTCGGGATGCGAATCCTGAGTCACGAAGATGGTTGAAAACTCGGCAGATTTGCTTTTTACAAATTCTGCAAGTTGCTGCATTGCAGAGCGCGCACCAGAGACAGGAAGCGAGCCACCCTCGATAAAATCGTTCTGAGGATCAACAATGATTAAAAATTTTTCATACATAATAATCGCAGTTAAGGATTAAAAGATGCGGCAAAAATATTTAATTTATTCAACTAAGGCAAAGATTCCATGAACAGAAAGACCGGAAATTATGCAATTCGGCTATATTTTTTGCTCCGTTTGCAGAGATATGATGTTTTTTCAAAGTCGGGTTTTCAAAAGTCGTAAATTGAAATTTGAAAAATCTCCTTAATTGTTTTTTTGTATCTTTTCATTGTGTTGGCGTAATAGATTTTGAAACCATTCGTGGTTTTTTCTCATTATTTCTTCTGTGTCGATTTCAGAATCTTCATTTTTTTGCTCTGTTATAATGCTTTCTACTTTTAAAGTCTTTTCTTTTTTTTCTTCCATATGTTTTTTTCTCATTTCTCTTTCTGTCATTTCTTTTTCAAAAATTTCTGTCTTACAGATACGGTAGTTTTCACCGTTGTTCTCAATAATCATTGGACAACTCGTATCTTTTATATTAACACATGCGTTTTTTATTTTGCATTGTTGACATTCATTATTTGTTACAACCTTTACTTTAAACTTTCTTTTCAGATATGTTTCTTCTATTCGTGTAAAGTAGCTTTCATTGTTAAGCCATTTTCTGCTTTCTGCACTTGAAAGAAGAAAATCTTCCAGAGATTCAAGAGATTGCTGGGATAAATCAATTTCAAGACAGTTGAGGCTCTTGTAATCAATAGGTTTTTTGTGCTGAACTTTGTACTCGAATGTAAATTCAATAAGATATTGCTTGCCATCTTTTGTTGTAGCAATAACATCTGGTTGTTTGTCCTCTCGCTCATAGTCGCTGTTTATTTTGACATCAATGAATTCGAGATCTTTTTCTATGTATATGCCATAATAAGATGGAGCATGGATTCGTTTTTTGGTTTGTACAATTTGTTCGGCTAATTTGTACAATATTACCATGTAGCATATATTTAAGTTTGCACCACGATTTTCGCTATGATGTGCGAAATGATGTGTTCTTTCATCTCCATGACGTGCAAGTAGTTGTTCATGACAATGTGGACAATTGCATTTACATTTTAAGCCATTTGGAACAGAATCGACATGTACCATTCTTCCTTCTGCATTTTCTGCATATGAGAATACAAAATTATCATTCATAATTTTAAATGTGACTAAATTTTTGCAAAGATAGGTAATTTGAACAGAAAATGAACGTCGGCATAAATAAAAAAGGGGAACGCAATAATCATCCGACTGTGCGTTCCCGAAAACCAACTCTAACTTAAAAATAAACAGTGCATAAAGAATTTATTACAGATACTAATCACATTCCTAATAAGGTCTGTCGTCGAGCGGACGGATGCAGCCCCATTCCGTTGCCGTGCGGCTGAACTTTCTGTGCCCCACAACCTTGTAAGACAGCATTATAAACTTGCGCAGCACCAGAGGGAATGTCTCCAGTCCCACAAACTTGGCTGCCTCGGGCGAGAGGAAGTTGCCCTTTTGTGCAAAACTGCGCCCCATGTCGGCGTATGGCTTCAGAATCTTGTTGCGCTCGCCCTCTTTTGCAATCCTTATGCCGAAGTTGTTGCCGCGCAGAAGGCATCCGCCGAATGTGCAGCCAAGCTGGGCAGGGAGCGACTTCAGAAATGCCTCGCCGCAACGCAGCTGGCAGCCCTCGGCAAAGCCGCTCTGAAGAATGAACGACAGCGTTGCCGGCTTGCGTCGCTCGGTTGGCAGCGTAGACAGAAACTCCAGAAGGAGCGACGGCGCGCACTCTACATAGAGCGGCAGGGCGATGATTATCTTGTCGTGCGTCATGAAGGCTTCCCACGCCGCTTCCCACTCGCTGCGGTTAGAGAGGGAATACACCTCGCAGGTTGAGCCTTCACTTTGCAGACCTTTTGCAAACGATTGTATAATCTTGTCCGTATTGCTGAATTTCTTTGTTCGCGGACTTCCGTTTATTATTACTACATGCATACTTTTACCTCCTTTGTCTTGTTTACCGAATATGCTCCCAGCGAGTGTCCGCCCAAGTTTGCCGATGAGCGGTAGCACCAGAAGTCGAGCAGTTGCTGATTACCCTCGCCGCTGTACAGAACACCTACGTTTAGTGCGCCGTAGCGCAGCGTGTGGCGCATCTCGCCGTCTCTGAAGCACAAGTCCATGTTAAGCATTGGCAGAATACGGTCCATCACCCGCTTGCCCTTGTAGTCGAGAAAGCCAAAGCGTGTGTCCGACACAAGCCAGAGGCTGTCGCTGTGTGCCAGTTTCTTCAGAATCTGCGCATAATCGTCCTTTATGGCACAAATGCCGGGCGTTTTCAGAAAGCAGTGGTTGCAGCCCATGCAATGTGCAATCTTCATGTCTGTGGTGTCTACAATCTCAGCCTCTTTATCCTTAATCAGAGCCTTTATCTGCTCTGTATAGTCATTTCCTAATGTGTTTAATACTAATGTTTTCATCCTTTTATCCAGTTATCTAAGAACGCCATCTGCTCATCGGTGTGAAACCAGTGCTCGCCATTCTCCATGACGGTTAGAGTGGCTTGATGCTTATTGGAAAAGTCGGCGATTGTCTTGAACGATGTCAGATTGTCGTTGCTGCCGTAGAGAATATGTGTTGGCACGTGCCATTCTATGGGGTGACTTCTGACGTAGGACAGATAATCCCACGACAAATCCTCGCCAAAATCGG
This sequence comes from Bacteroides sp. Ga6A2, assembly GCF_000702225.1. Taxonomy (NCBI): domain Bacteria; kingdom Pseudomonadati; phylum Bacteroidota; class Bacteroidia; order Bacteroidales; family Bacteroidaceae; genus Bacteroides; species Bacteroides sp. Ga6A2. The sequence continues at coordinate 39,595 of NZ_JNKX01000036.1, forward strand.
TGCGGATAGTGCCTGCCGATTTCAGTTGCTCCTCGGTAACGCCTGCCCACGTCATCATGTTGGAGATGAGGCTTTCCATGTCAACGATGGGCGAGATGAAGAAGGCTTTCTCTATCAAGTCATCGATGCCGGCATTCATGCTGAAGAATGCGCCTATGCTGTTGGCTATCAGAGTTATGCTGCCGCATTTGCTTTTTAGTTCTTTTACGGCATCGTTTATCTCCTTGCCTGTGTCCCAAGGACTGAACGTCTTGTAGTCCAGACCTATGACATCGCAGTTGGGGCAAAGGGTTTTGTAGTGCTCGCTCTCTGCTGCACTTCCTCCTTTTCCGTGAATGTATAGTATTGCGTTCATTTTTTATTCAAGAGCCAGTTTCCATTTATTGATGATGTGGATTGTATCGGATAATGCCGTGCGCCGTTCGTAGTCTTTCCGTCGTCGGTGTCGGCTAATCCATTATCATCTGCACATTTTTCTCCATCGCCTTAGCATCGGGAAGAAGTTTTGCATCATCTGCTTGTATTCGTCCTTTGTCATGGGCTTTGTCATGTTCTTGTTCACCTCGTTTACAAACTGAAGGCAATGCTCAATCATCTCGTTCATTGTGCAGTCTTGCTGAAATCTGCCGTCTGAATAGCAGAATTTGCAGTAGTCGAAGTTGGTGCTTCCGTCGGCGTTTGTGCCGCAGTCAGCAGCACTTGTCAGAGGCATTCCGCAACTTTGGCAGAACTGCGGAAGCTGACCGTCGCAGAACATTTTTTCTTTCTTCGGAAATGTTGATTCGTATGCCTCGAATGCTTCGGGATTATCTTCGGCCACGAAATATCCCAGCGGTGGAGTGTATGTAGCCTCAATGCCGCCAAGCCAGCCCGGAATCAGTTCCTGCGCAAGGAAGTAAGGCACTTCGGCATCTTTCGGCTCGGCATGATAGTGTATGTTCAGCTTGCTTGCAAGTCCGAATCCGGCATGTTTGTAAAACTCTATGTTACCTTCCATGCAGATGAATCCGATGCCCATCTGCCGCGCCTTGGCGAGCGCGTGGTTTAGCAGTTTCAGTCCGTAGCCCTTTCGCTTGTAGTCGGGGTGTATGCTGATAGGACCGAACGTCCACGATTGTCGGCTCGTTCCGTCGATGAGGTCGAGTTCGGCTTTCGAGAACATTACGTGGCCTATTATCTTGTTGTCTTCCTCCATCACGAAGTCGAGTTCCGGGATGAAGTCGGGATTCGTTCTGTACTGGTTAAGTACGAAGTGCTCGGTACATCCCGGTCGGTAAACGTTCCAGAATGCCTCGCGCGTAAGGTTCTCAACCTCTCTGTAGTCTTTTGTTTCTTCTAATCTAATGTTCATTTTCTTTGATTTTATTCAGAATTTCCTCGTTTTCCCGTTCAGCGAGTGCAGTTGCCTTCAGCAAAGAAAACTGAGTAGGGAAGTGGCAGAGGCAGTACGACGTAGCATGCCAGTGCCTTGCCCTTCTCGTTGATGGTTTTGCCGTATTGTCTGTGTGCTTGTGCAATAGCGAGTGCGGTTACAACAATAATAACCGCAAGCATTGTTAGTTCTTTGTTGAGTCTTTGCATTTTCTCGTTGTGTTTTTGTGTTCTAATCGCTGTTTCTTATGTCAATGCCGCCGATAATGTTGCTTGCAATGATGTGGATGCACGGAGCATCGGGCTTGACGTGGCGGTCGGTATGGTTGCCTATGCCGCCCAGAATGCTGCGGCTCTTCACCACCACGTTAACCGTTGGCGGAATGAGCAGTTCAACGCCTCCGCAAAAGGTGTGAATGTCAATCTCCTCGTCCTCGGTTATGGTTGCTTCGCGAAGGTCGAGGCGTATTCCTCCGCAGCACACGTCGAGGCGCGCTCCGTGAAATGCCTCTCCGCGATATATGTACTCGTCGCCTCCGTAGTGAACCGAGCAGCGTATGCGCTTGCCGTCGTCGCCTATTGGCAGCGGACGCTGAAGCCACTGGTCGCGGTTATTAATTATGCTTTCAATTATAAGATGCACGCCTATGTACAGAAACACCGCCGGGGCAACGTATTCGAGCCAAGGCTGCTGCCATAGCCATCCAAGGTTTGCCAAGCCCCACATGTCGGCAAGTTTCAAGAGTGCGCCTGCCACAAGTATTATTCCAAGAATAGTTCTATTATTCATGATATGTTTATTTTCGTGTTTTTTTCATGGCGCAAAATTATAATGCCGTCTGCTGTAATGCAAGTTTCTGGGATATTCTGCATGTTTATGTGACGAATGGTGCGTTTGCCTTGACGGAATGCACGTTTTGTGACGAATGGTCTGCGTTTATGGCTTCTTGCCATGTAAGATTTTGGCAATGTATTATATAAAATGAGCACTTTCAGAAAAAAAGCAAACATTTTAGATTAAAATGAGAGTGAAAATAATTTTTTCTTAATTTTGCAGCCGAGGTTTATGCCGTTTTCCAATTAGGATAGCTTTTAACTTGGGTGTCTAAAAAATGTTTTATAAGTAAAAAAGATGAGAAGGTTAGTTTTGATTATTTCGGTAATTGTATCTGCCGTTTTGCTGCTTGCCGACTGTAAGTCGCAGAATCAAACCGGAGATATTCCTTACACGGTTTGCGAAGGATATTTTGTAAGGAACGATGCAGACAAAGTTCCACTTGGAAAGATTACATCGCAGAGAGAGTTCGACAAATTGTTTGGCATGGCTGCCGTAATGGGCAGAAGCATCACGCCGATTGACTTCAGCAAGCAGTTTGTCATTGCCGTGAGCGAAAAGCCTACCGCAAACTCCACAACCTATTCGCCATTATCGCTTGTGCGTTCGGAAGGCAGGATTGTGTTTTCCTACGGCATTGAGCGCGGCTCTAAGATTTCGTACGTCATTCAGCCACTGCTGCTCATCGTGGTAGACAAGAAATACGAATCGGAGGTCGAAGTGGTTGCAAAGTAAAAAGATACACGAATTAGGGATAAAAAGCTGACAATTCTTACACCATAGTTTAAAATCCGTCTCATTTCAAAAGAAAATGCGGCGGATTTTTTTGTGTTCGCCCAGCATGGGCATACTCTAACGGGTGCAAGTCCCCAAGCCGCCCTGATAACGGGAAGGCTACAGCCAAAGACAAGGGTGTCCGTGGCGACGCGGAATCTGAAGGAAGTCTGAGTCAAACATCTGCTCTGATGCACAAGAACATGATATAAGGCCGGTGCAAGTGTGGTGAGTCTGCACAAGAAGACAAAGCCCAATAGTTATCCGGAACTTGCAAAGGTAAATCATGCAGAGATAAGATGGAAAGAGTATGTTCTTAACTGGGGAGGTCTCACGGACGCGGCAACCCGACAAGTCATATGAAACTCGGAGCCGCGGAGTAACGCTTG
>NZ_JNKX01000037.1:0-41592 GCF_000702225.1 Bacteroides sp. Ga6A2
AGCGTTACTCCGCGGCTCCGAGTTTCATATGACTTGTCGGGTTGCCGCGTCCGTGAGACCTCCCCAGTTAAGAACATACTCTTTCCATCTTATCTCTGCATGATTTACCTTTGCAAGTTCCGGATAACTATTGGGCTTTGTCTTCTTGTGCAGACTCACCACACTTGCACCGGCCTTATATCATGTTCTTGTGCATCAGAGCAGATGTTTGACTCAGACTTCCTTCAGATTCCGCGTCGCCACGGACACCCTTGTCTTTGGCTGTAGCCTTCCCGTTATCAGGGCGGCTTGGGGACTTGCACCCGTTAGAGTATGCCCATGCTGGGCGAACACAAATAAGAGGATGTGCCTATTTTGACACACCCTCTTTCTTTTTACAACACTATTGCAGTCTTAGTTTCTTCTGAAGTTTATTGAAGCCGCTAAGCGTTCTTGCTCCAACAACAGACCATGCCGGCATTTTCTTGATTCGATGTCTGACAAGCGGACGGTCCCACAACACGAATATGGCAATGAACATCAAACATACCCATATTGTCCATCCGTAGAGAATCTTTACGGTTTGGGCAAGAAGCAACTCGACCATGCCTTTCATATACAAGCCCAAATCGAACGGAGACTGTGAAAAATCTACCAGATTTATATATCCGTTGTAGCGTGCAAAGCCATCGGCAACATAATAACCTATGCCCTTTGCAAGTATTGCTCCGCCAATAGAGCCTCCGCCAAACATGTGAAGAAAATTAAATATACACAATGCCTGAAAGAAATGCTCGAACGACATAACTTCGTGCAGACACCACATCAGAGCGATGCACAAAACGGCATATCCAAAGCCACGGCAAATAAGCGGCGGAACCAACTGATAATATCCAACTTCAGGACTTACAAGAAGATAAAATCCAAGGCAATACAGACAGATGAAAGTCATACCTATGCCGATGAGCCGATACTGACTCCACCGCATGAGTTTTAGCCATCCGAGGGAGAACAGGCAGCCTGCATAAACTCCTATGAGCGACCATTGGTTGAGCGTTTCGCAAGTCAAATCGCTATAGTGCATAACTTCCTCGTAATAAATCGTTTCCAGCACATGCTCGACCGACATTATACACTCGAACAAAGCCACGAAGAATATTATTGGCCGGAAGTATCTGTAACGAACAATCTTTGGCGAAATGAATGGCGACGGATGACTTTTCATGCGCATCATATTCACAGCAAGAGTAAGGCAAGCCATGCCAGACATAGCGCATATACGCGAAGAATGAAACCAGTCGAGCCAATCGCCATAATTCAGAAGCCATGCCACTTCGAGCCAGAACGACAGCCACAAAAAAGCTCCAAACCAATCAATTCCCCTAAACGGCACACGGCGGTCGGGTGGCATTGGACAGAATGGTCGCGTTAGCAGAGCCTGAATGATTAGCACGACAAACATCAGCGCAATGACAAGCCAATGCATAAGTCTCCAATGTCCGTAGAAAGCAAATGCAGCGGAAAGCCAGCCTGCTCCTTCGATGGCTGTGAGCAGAATGATGTGAAGCAACGGAAAGAACACGGCAAAATCACGCTTCGGAGTCATCCACAACTGAATGTTCGACATACACTCGAACGTGCCTTGAATTTTCGCCATTCCGCAGACAATACACACCAATCCCATCAACGGAAGCGGCAAGCGAAGCATCGTCAGCAGATTTCCGACGAGAATAACGGTTGCCGACGTCATAAGCAGAAACTTATTTGTGAACCGAAACTTGGTACGAAACAGGACTGGGAACCAGATTGCCATTCCGGCAAGATTGCAATACATCAGCATCGTAACATCCTCGCGATACCACGTATTCTCTCCAATCATATTGTTCATCGCCCCCAAGTAAATGCCTCCGCTGAACTGAAAGCAGAATGCAAGCACTACATAAATCCACGGACGAATAGGCTTTGGAACCCAGTCGTGGTACATTGGCATTGCAAAAGGCGGAATCTTCTCTTCCATCAGTACAGCACCTCACATTCTACATTCATGCCGGCGCGAAGTTTGTCGCGGCAATCATCCTTTGCAAACCTGATGCGAACGGGAACGCGCTGCTCAACCTTCACGAAATTTCCCGTTGCATTATCCTGCGGAATCATAGAATATGCCGAACCTGTGGCGTCACTTATGCGCTCCACCTCGCCCTCGAACTCAACATCAGGAACGGCATCGACCCTCATTCTTACCTTTGAGCCTACGGCAATGTTAGGCATCTGAGTTTCGCGGTAGTTTGCAACCACCCACATATCCGTTCCGTCAACAATATTGCACATTGTCTGCCCCGGCTGGACAAGTTGTCCCTCGTGAATATCTTTATGACCAATAACGCCATCGGCAGTTGCGATAATAACCGTGTATGACAGATTAAGTTCGGCCAAATGTACGGCAGCCCTTGCCGCATCGATGCCAGCCTGCGACTGAGACAGACGATGCCCCTGCTCGTTCTTGACCGATGCCAACGACTCTTTCTGATGCTTTACAGACTCGTAGCGAGCCTTTGCCGCCAGATATGCTGTATGCACACCATCGTATTGCTGACGGGTTACGGCATCTTTATCGAGCAGAGCGGCATATCTGTCATCTTCGCGCTTAGCATTTTCCATCTGCACACGAATTTCTTCGATGCCTGCCGATGTGGCACTTATGTTTGCCGATGTTGTTGATATTCCTGCTGTTGTTGCCGAACTTCCAGCCATTGCGTTGGCAAGATTCGCCTTTGCTTGGGCAAGAGCAAGGCGGAACTCAGCATCTTCGATTATTACAAGCGTATCGCCTTTACTTACATGCTGATATTCTTCGAAACGAATTTCCTTGATGTATCCCGGAACGCGCGAATTTACTGGCGTTATGTGCTGTTCTATATGAGCATTATCTGTAAACTCGACATTGCCAAAATGAACAAAATTCTTAACAACAAGGCACACTCCAACAACAATGAGCGCACCGATAATAAAATTATATGCTATTCTTACAAATTTAGTATTTTCCATAAAACTCGTATATTTTAAATATCTCCTGCTATGTACTTTAAGCGGTACAACGCGCTTACAACGCTTATCCTTGCATTTTCGTACTGAAGTTCGGCATCGAGACGAACGTTTGCAGCATCGGTCATGTCGGTTACAAGAGCCAAGCCCTCGTTATAGCGGTTTGCTATCACGTCGTAGTTCTGACGGGCCAGTTCCATGCTCTTCTCGCGTGTGCGAAGTTCGGCCTGAACGGTCAGCAAAGCAACATAGGCTGCATGAACGGCATCGCCAATACCTTCTTTAGCCACTTGCGTCTGTTCCTCGGCAAATTTTGCGGCAACATCTGCTGAGCGCACCTTCTTCTTGCCTTTGTAAAGCGATGAAATATCGTATTTGACGCCGATGCCAACAAACCAATAGTTAAAATTCTTATCAATTGGCGGAACCTCAATTAGGATTGGACCATTAAGATGATTCTCTGCCACAAGAGCGATTTTTGGCATCAATGCCGAACGTGTTATTTTCTGCTGAATACGGCTCATATCAGCGGCGGTGTAGGCCTTTTTCAGACTGCTGTTCTCGGCAGTTGCAAGAGTCTGCCAATAATCTTCGCATTGCAGAGAACTGATTTCGAAAGCCTCGGCAGGAAGTATCGAGCCGATGTCATCACCGTTATTTAACGCAGTCTTCATCTGCTTCTCAACAATATTCATCTGGTCGTCCAATACTGTTTTCCGAAGAATCATCTGCTCTCTCATCAGCTCATATCGGGTGATGTCGTTTTTCAGCACAACGCCAGCATCGTGTCGGTTTCGAGTGCGCATAATCAAAGTATCTACAAGCGCGATGTTTCGGTCTACCACATCAAGTTGGTTGGCAAGACTGTGACGCTGCAAAAACAATCCGGCAAGCAGCAAGTGAACACCCCGACGGTTTTCTTCTCCGTCAATCAGCGTCATGTCCCTGCCCTTTTCAGCCATGCGAATGCCACCCGAAAGGGCTCCGCCGCTATACACAATCTGCTGCGCTTCGAGCGAGAAGTTATTTCCGAAATGCGGCATATCAGCCTTGGTGTATTCGCCGAATTTTCTGTTCCACAACTGTCCGTCGCCAATATACGAGAACGAGAGCGATGCGTTTACATCGGGCAACCTCTGCGCCTTTGCCGACAACACATCAGCATCAGCCTTCTGCAATGCCGTGCGATAACTGTTTATACTTGTATTATGCTCGTCTGCCGTACGGAAAAGAGCATTCATACCATTCGTCAATGCCTGCGACTGTGCAGACATACCCATACAACGAAGCGTCGCCATGCCTAATGCAAAGCAACGTAACATTGTAGTTCCGCGATGTTTAAATGGGATTTTCTTACTGTAATACTTTCTATTATCTAATAACACAATCTTCAACTTTCCTATAATCTTCGGCATCTTCGTTGATACTTACGAATAAGAAAGCGTTTGCAAAATTACAATTCTTTTTTTTAATATAACAAACGCACATACCAAACTTTTAACATTTATTAACAATTCACAGAAGACAAGACTTACAGAAAAATCGGTAAAAAGTAACTTTCAGAATACGGGATAGGTTCGGGATAGGTTCGGAATAGCAAGATGGTAGCAAGAAGATACCAAGTAGGTAGGTTCGAGATGCATATATTGATACAATTACAAAGAATTCAACAATATTTATTTGGACAAGAGGCATAATATAATGTGAATTCTGCTACTGCAAGTCATTGTTCGTAAAAAAACAAACATTTTCAGCGAAAAGTTTTGCTGTCCGAAATATTGTTCGTATTTTTGCAAACAGAAATCAAAACCAATAACAATGGCGAAGAACAAATATTGCATAAAGGCAGAGACACTCGCACGACTTGCAAAGGCTCTGGGACATCCGGCACGAATTGGAATAATGCAGTTTCTGGCTAAAAGAAACGAATGTTATTTTGGCGACATCTACGAGGAACTGCCGATAGCAAAAGCCACTGTAAGCCAGCATCTGAAGGAGCTGAAGGATGCCGGACTTATTCAGGGCGAGATTGAGCCTCCGAAGGTCAAGTATTGGATAAACCGCGAAAACTGGGAATATGCCCGCGAGTTGTTCAACGACTTTTTCAGCATGGAACTTTGCAAAAAAAACGATTGCAGCGAATAGAACGATATTGTTCGTTATTTTATAAATCACAAACACTTTAAAAGAAATGGAAACTTTCAACAACGTTATTCAGAGTGACCAGCTTACTTTGGTCGATTTTTATGCAACATGGTGTCAGCCTTGCAAAATGATGCACCCGGTTTTAGAACAACTAAAGGAAGAACTCGGCGATAGCATCAGAATCATTAAAGTTGATGTAGACAAGTACGGCGACACGGCTGCACAGCACCACATTCAGTCGGTTCCAACTCTGATGTTATTTAGAAATGGCGAAGCGTTATGGCGACAGAGCGGAGCAATGCCGAAATCTCAACTGAAGCAGATTGTAGGACAGTTTTTGAACAGATGAGACGATGGGCAAATTTATAGCGTGCAACGAGAAAGACCGATGCGTGGCGTGCGGAGTATGCGTAAAAGCGTGTCCGCGCGATGCCATCTCGGTTTACAAAGGATGCTATGCCGTTGTAGATGAGGAGAAATGCATTGGCTGCGGACTCTGCGAAAAGGCTTGTCCGGCTGGCGTAATGCACAAAGTTGCAAGAACGGCAGAAAAATAAAGCATCGGTTTTATTAAAAAAAGGAAAAACTCGACAGACTAAAAAATGAAGAAAAAGAAAAAATGGAACGACTATCTGTGGATAGTCTCGGCAACATATTTCACGCTCGGATTCCTCAACATCGTATTTGCGTGGCTCGGGCTGATATGTTTTGCCATTCCGCTTGCCATGGCGATTTTTGGAGGTACGAAGGGATATTGCAACAACTATTGCGGACGCGGACAACTCTTTCTGCAAATAGGCAACTCGCTCGGATGGTCGAGGAAGAAAGTAGCTCCGAGATGGCTGTCGTCGAAATGGTTCAGAAACGGTTTTCTAGCATTTTTCATGTTCTTCTTCGTACAGATGATATACATCACCGTTCAGGTGGCGCACGGAGCACGCTCGCTCTCGCAGACAATCCATCTGCTATGGACGATGAACGTTCCGTGGCACTGGGCATATCCGGTAGAGATTGAACAGTGGAAGGCTCAGTTTGCTTTCGGACTTTACGGAATAATGCTCACGTCGCTCATCGTCGGAATTGCGCTCACCATCATCTATCGTCCACGCACTTGGTGCGTATTCTGCCCTATGGGCAACATGACTCAAATGATTTGCAAACTTAAAAACAAAGAAAAATAATATGGAAACAAGAAAATTCGATGCTGCCGAGAAGAAAAGATGCGGCTCGCACAACTGCGCACAGGCCGTTCTGTGCTCATACTGCGACCTCACAGGCATTGACGAAGAAACATCGCGCAACATGACAACCGCCTTTGCCGCAGGAATGGGCAACATGGAGGGCACTTGCGGAGCGATTGTCGGAGCTGGCATCGCCCTGAGCCTCATCACCAAGGACAAAGCCAAGGCCGTGAAGGGAATGCGCGAGATTATGACGCGCTTCGAAGAGCGCAATAAGGCTATTCAGTGCAAGCTTCTGAAGGGAGTTGAGACAAAGCAGGTGCTGAGAGAATGTCCCGACTGCGTGGCTGATGCGGCAGAATTTCTTGAAGACATTATAAACACAAAATAAAACATAACATACAAAATGAATTACATTGGACTGATTACGGCCGTGGCAACATTCCTCATCATCGGAGTGTTCCACCCTATCGTCATCAAGGGCGAATACCACTTCGGAACACGCCCGTGGTGGGTATTTCTGCTCCTCGGACTGGCATTCATCACCGGTTCGCTATTTATCGAGAATTCTGCGGCAAGCACTATTCTGGGCGTTATAGGATGTTCTTTTCTGTGGAGCATTCTTGAACTTTTCGAACAGAAAGAGCGCGTTCGCAAAGGTTGGTTCCCGATGAATCCTAAACGCAAGGACGAATACAAACCAAAGAAGCAAAAAGATGAAGATTAAACAACTTTTGCAAGGATTGTCGTTCAAGACGGGAGTGATTATCCTTGCGCTCTGCATTCCGTTCTACATTATTTCGTTCGCGCAGATGGCTCTGTCTATCAGCACCGAGATGAAGGGCGTGCTGTGGTTCGTATTCTTCGGGCTGGCAAAAACTTTCCAGTACGGCGGACTCACGATTCTCGGCGTGGACGGCTGGAAAAGGCTGAAGGCCTACTTCGGCAAAAACGAAGAAACAGAATGATATGCAGACAATCATCTTCATCATAGCCATCGTTTTGTCGGTTGTGGGCATCATCGGCTCGGTGCTGCCTGCCCTTCCGGGACCGCCGATAAACTTTGCAGCACTGCTTCTGGTCTACTTCGGAGCGGACGGAAGCATCGGTACGACAACGCTGATAGTTATGCTGGCTCTGACGATTCTGGTCGTAGCGTTCGACTATGTTGCGCCCGTGTGGTTCACCCATGCCGGCGGCGGAAGCAAACTGGCAACATACGGCTCAACTGCCGGACTGATTGTCGGACTTTTCTTCATGCCGTGGGGAATGATTGTCGGTCCGCTCATCGGTGCAATCATCGGCGAACTGATTGCCGGGAGCAACATCGGCAAATCTCTGAAAGTAGGGCTGTTATCATTCCTTTCGTTCATCGTAACAACCGGAATAAAAGTCGTTCTTTCGGTAATAATGACAATTTACATCGTAAAGGCAGCCATCGCTGCCATATAAACAAAAAAAACAGTTATGAAACAGATTGCAATTCCAACTCGCGACGGCATGGTAGACGACCACTTCGGACACTGTGCCTATTACACAATCTTTCAGATTAACGACGAGAACAAGATTCAGAAGAGCGAACGTCTCGACTCTCCGCAGGGCTGCGGATGCAAGTCGAACATTGCAGGCACTCTTCAGGAGATGGGCGTAAGCGTGATGCTTGCCGGCAACATGGGACAAGGTGCATTCAACAAACTGTCGGAACACAACATCAGCGTTATTCGCGGATGCAGCGGAAAGGTTGAGGACGTGGCGCAAAGCTATCTCAACGGCAGTCTGACTGACTCAGCCGAGATGTGCGACCATCACTCTTGCGGCAATCACGAGCACGAGCACGTGTTCAAGATTTAAAATCCGAGACCTAATGGACATTTTGTTGAGCGAAATGTGCATTAGGTCTTTTTTTTCTTTTTCTGAACGGCGAGTTATTGAAAAAATACACTAATTTTGCCAAGATAAAAAATTTGATTAACCATATTAAACCTAAGAAACAATGAGTAAAATAACTTATATCGGGGTTGACGACAAAGACCTCGACCTGTTCGAAAGTCAGTATGCCGTTCCCGAAGGCATGTGCTATAACAGTTATCTTGTTGAAGGCGAAAAAATTGCCGTGATGGACTCGGTTGACAAGCGCAAGACCAACGAGTGGCTCGACAAACTTGCTGCCGCCCTCAATGGACGCACGCCCGACTATCTGGTTGTACAGCACATGGAGCCAGACCACAGCGGCTCGGTTGCAGCATTCTTGCAGAAATATCCTTCGGCAACCATTGTATGCAGCGTTCAGGCACAGAAATTCATGCTTCAGTTTAACGATAATCTGAAGGCTGAAATACAGATTGTGAAAGAGGGCGACACCATCGACCTCGGAGCAGACACCGTGCTGAAATTCTTCACCGCACCGATGGTTCACTGGCCAGAGGTAATCGTTACGTATCTCGAGAGCGAGCAGACACTCTTCTCTGCCGACGGATTCGGAAAGTTCGGCGTTTACGATGCCGACCCTGACGACTGGGCCTGCGAGGCACGCCGCTACTACTTTAACATCTGCGGAAAGTACGGCAACAATGTTGCTGCCCTTCTGAAGAAGGCCGCCAACCTTAAAATCAGCCGAATCAGCCCGCTTCACGGTCCGGTTCTCGAAGGCGAGAAACTTGCCGAGGCTCTCAGACTTTACTCAATATGGAGCGCATACGATGTTGAGACTCCGGGCGGAGTGCTTGTTGCATACGCATCAATACACGGAAACACAGCCGTTGCTGCAAACAAGATTTCCGAGATGCTGAAAGCCAAGGGCGCAGCCAAGGTTGCAGTTACCGACCTCTCGCGCGATGACATGGCAGAGGCCATCGAAGATGCCTTCCGCATGGGCGCGCTCGTGCTTGCATGCGCAACCTACGACGGCGGAATATTCCCTCCAATGCACAACTTCCTTCACAAACTGACAATCAAGGGCTTCCAGCGCCGCAAGGTCGGACTCATCGAGAACGGCACATGGGCTCCGCAGGCTGCCAAGGTTATGCGCGGAATGCTCGAAGGATTGAAGGATGTAGAAATCGTTGAGCCTGTCGTAAGCCTTCGCAGCAGCATGAAAGAAGAGAACGTGGCACAGCTCGAAGCTCTTGCCGATGCCATTGTTTCAAAATAAACAGAGATGAAGATTTATTTTGCTCCGCTGCAAGGCTTTACCGAAGATGCCTACCGCCGAATCCACAACTCGATTGTTGGCGGCGTTGATGCCTACTACACGCCTTTTATAAGAGTCGAGAACGGAAAAATCCGTCCGAAAGATTTGCGCGACATCCGTGCAGAGTTTAACGATGGCGTGAACGTCGTTCCGCAGGTCATAGCATCGTCGGCGCAGGAGATGCGGCTCACTCTCAGCGCAATTGCCGAGAATGGATACAGGCGCGCCGACATAAACATGGGCTGCCCTTTTCCGTTGCAGACAAGGCACGGACGCGGTGCAGGACTTCTGCCCAATCCGCAGAAGATAGCCGAAATAATGGCGGTGGCAGAGGAGTACGATAATATCGAATTTTCAGTAAAGATGCGCCTTGGGCTCGACGGCAAGGACGAGTGGAAAGAAGTCCTTCCGCTGCTGAACAAGGCTCATCTTTCGCACATCACACTTCACCCTCGCATTGCATCGCAGCAATACAAGGGCGAAGTTGATTTGCAGAGTTTTGCCGATTTTGCAAGCCTGTGCGAGCATCCGCTCGTCTACAACGGCGACATCTGCACCACCGATGACATCAATCGGATAAACCAGTCATTCCCGAATCTGAAAGGCATAATGATTGGGCGCGGACTGCTTGCCCGCCCTACCCTCGCCCTCGAATATCGCAACGGCGAGGAGATGACGCCATCGGCACGAATCGCCACAATAAAGAAGATGCATTCGGCACTTCTGGCTCACTACGAGAGGATAATTCCGGGCGAGGCTCAATGCCTGAACAAAATCCGCACTTTCTGGGAATACATGGAGCCTGAACTGGGCAAGAAAGCGCACAAAAAGATTATGAAGGCAGGAAACATGAAAAACTATCTTGCCGCCATTCAAAATATCTGACTAAAATGAAAGCCGAAGACGTGATAGAAACCATGGAGTCGATGCTCGACAGCGACCAGCGCACCGTTCTGATGCGATTTTTCAGAACGGCGAAGGGCGAATATGGCGAGGGCGACGAGTTTCTGGGAATCAAGACTCCGCAGACAAGAAAGGTTGTGAAAGAATGTAAGAGTCTGCCGATGAGCGAAGTGCCCACTCTGCTGAAAAACAAGTGGCACGAGGTGCGTCTCTGCGGCTTGCTGATTCTTGTAGACCGCTTTGAAGCTGCCTGCAAGAAAAAAGTTGCCGACACCGACGAAGCCACAGCCACACGCGACGAGATTGTGCAGATGTATCTTGCTCACACCGACTTCATCAACAACTGGGATTTAGTCGACCTCACTGCACCGAAAATCATCGGTCAGTGGCTCACGCTGAAATCGAATCTTGGCGACGACGGCTACAAAATCGGCACGCTCGACAATTTAGCAAACAGCAATCATCTGTGGCAGCAGCGCATTGCGATGGTCAGCACCATGTGGACATCGGCAACGGGCAATCCGTTTTTCTGCATAAGATATGCCGAGATGCTTCTGCACCACAGGCACGACCTTATCCACAAAGCCGTTGGATGGATGCTCAGAGAGATGGGCAAGCGATGCGGAACCGACATTCTGCGCGATTTTCTGCGCCAGCACATCGACACAATGCCTCGTACAACGCTGAGATACGCCATCGAAAGACTAAGTCCAAAAGAACGGGCGATGTGGATGAAAATGTAAAACACGAAAAAAGAACGGAATGGCGAGGAAAAAATGAAAAAAACAGCCTCCGAAATTCGTTTAGTTTACGCAAATCATTATCTTTGCGCAGTAATATCATAAAAAAAACAGGTAAATATGCGATACGTACTTTACGCTTTGTTAGCATTTAACATACTAACGTTCATTATATACGGAATAGACAAACTGAAGGCAAAACAGCAATGGAGCCGCGTTTCCGAGGCAACGCTCATCTTGCTTGCCTTGGCAGGCGGAAGCATCGGAGCATGGCTGGGAATGAAAATCTGGCATCATAAAACGCTGCACAATCAGTTTAAATACGGCATTCCGGCAATAATCGTCCTGCAAGCAATATTGGTAGTTTACTTTATGTTTTTCAGGTAACGCACTTGCACAAAGCACCATAGAAGCATTTTATTTTTCGTTTAATCTATATCATCAAAACCAATCTAACAAAATACGAATATGAAAAAAAGCATAATCATCGCAATGATTGTATCCGTATTCGTCAGCATAAACGCAAACGCACAAATCGACATCGTTTCGGTAAACTGGAAGGAGGTCGAGGCGATAGCCAGACAGAAGCCAGACAGCATAAAGAGTCTGGTGAAGAAACTTACCGCCAAGGAACTCGACAACACAATGACGCTGCAACAAAAGGTTCTTGCATACTGCGGGCAGTCGTACATCAGCAAAAGTCAGGAGACGGCAGTTTTCAACGACATGATGCTTGCACGCGACCGAGGCGAAAACGACAAGACCATAACAATGGCGCAGAAGGTTCTGGAAACCAATCCACTGAATCTCACGGCAATAGATGCCATCGTCAGCACCATTCAGAAGATGGAAAAAGAGAAGAAAGACGTCAGTTCGTATGCAAACATAGACAAAAAGCATTACAGAGTTGTACTGAAACGCATACTCAGCACCATTGCCGTAACGGGCGAAGGCTCTAAGGACAAGCCGTTCCAGACAACATCGATAAGCGACGCCAAGGATTTCATGAAATTGCATCTCGAACTCGACACTCCGACATCGCACAGCATAAACACCAAAGGCAAATCGCCCGAGGTAATCTTCAAACTGAAGGAAACGAGCCAATATTACAGCGAGAAAAGCATCTGCTTTGATCTTACTCGCATTCAGGAACTTGACGGAACGGTTACCACACGAACCGAACTTTAATCCGTTCCGTAAATTTGGTAACTTTTACCGAAATACGGGTATAGTCGTTTTACTGATATAACATTACTTTTGCAGAAGAAAAAGAAACATTCTACGCTCATGCTCTTCTGCACACTTTTGGCTGTAAAAAAGCCAGTGCCCGAGTCTTTGAGCAGATGACATAAACCCATTAAAAATCATCGCACAATGAAAGAAGTTTATTTCGACTCGGTACAGAAATACAACGATTACTACGGATTCGAAACCCTGCATCCGCTGGTGAGCGTTGTGCGAATGGACAAACCGTACGTTCAGGAAGAAATGACGATGCGATGCGGATTGTACATGATATTCTTGAAAGAGAACAAAGGCTGCAAGTTGTCTTACGGCCGCACAAAGTACGACTTCGACGAGATGACAGTCACCTCGTTCGAGCCGGGACAAGTTATTCACGTTGAGCAGAACAGCAACATCGTTCCAAAGTGGACAGGACTGATTTTCCACCCCGATTTTCTGGCACGCACCAACCTCGGAAAGCACATCTCGCGCTACGAGTTCTTCTCGTACACAAGCAGCGAGGCCCTGCATCTGTCTGCCGCCGAAGTCGAGATATTCCGCGGAGTGCTCGGCATGATTCAGCAGGAACTAAATCATGCCATCGACAAGCATACGCGCGAACTTATTGTAAGCAATATCGAACTTCTGCTAAACTACTGCCTGCGATTCTACGACCGCCAGTTCATCACGCGCGAGGAGATTAACCACTCGGTGGTGCAGAAATTCGAACAACTCCTGAAAGAATACATCCAGACATCTGCTGAAAAGAAAGGACTTCCGACGGTGGCTTACTTTGCCGACAAATGCAATTTGTCTACCGGATATTTCGGCGAGTTGGTAAAGACAGAGACCGGACGCACCGCCAAGGATTTCATCAGCAGCAGAATCCTTTCGGCTGCGAAGGAATATCTTAGCAGCGACCTCATGACGGTTACGCAGATAAGTGCCCGACTGGGATTTGAATATCCGCAGCACTTCGTCCGTTTCTTTAAAAGATACACAGGAATGACTCCGAGCGAATTCAAGAAAGTTAGTTAGAAACACACAAAAAACATTAAATATGATTATCGAGAAAATAAAGTCGCCTGCCGATTTGAAGAATCTGAGCATCAGCGAATTGAATCAGGTAGCAGACGAGACACGACAAGCAATACTCAACCGCGTGAGCAAGCACGGCGGACACATTGGACCGAACCTCGGATTTGTAGAGGCAACGGTGGCTCTGCACTACGTTTTCGACGCTCCGAAGGACAAGTTTGTGTTCGACGTGAGCCACCAGAGTTATCCGCACAAGGTTCTGACTGGGCGCGCCAGCGGATTTCTTGGCGATGTTGACGACATGAACGCCATCAGCGGATACTCATCGCCAGCCGAAAGCCCTGTTTACGACAATTTTGAGGTTGGACACACTTCAACCTCAGTATCGCTTGCCACAGGTTTGCAGAAGGCGCGCGACATCAACGGAACAGACGAGAACATCATAGCCATCATCGGCGACGGCTCACTAAGCGGCGGCGAGGCTTTCGAAGGTCTCGACACAGCATCCGAACTTGGCACGGGCATCATCATCGTGGTAAACGACAACGAAATGAGCATTGCCGAGAATCACGGCGGCATTTACAAGAATCTTAGCGCGCTGCGCCAGAGCAACGGACAGTGCGAGCACAACTGGTTCAAGGCGTGGGGATTCGACTACAAATATCTTGAAGAAGGAAACGATGTTGAAAAACTCATCGAGGTTTTCAAGAGCGTGAAGGGAACGAAAGTTCCGACAGTCGTCCACATTCACACCGAGAAAGGCCGAGGCTTTGCACCTGCCGTTGAGCACAAGGAGCAGTGGCACTGGGGAATGCCGTTCAACATCGAGACGGGCGAAAGTCTGTTTTCTTCAGACAGAGAAAGTTACGAAGAACTTTTCTCTAACTGGATGCTCGGCGAGATGCAGAACGACAAGACTCTGATTGCCGTAACCGCCGGAACTCCAGCCGCCGCAGGATTCGGCCCGGAAAAGAGACTGAAGGCAGGCAAACAGCACATCGACATGGGCATTGCCGAGGAACAGGCCGTAGCGATGATTAGCGGAATGGCAAAGGGCGGACTTCATCCGGTTTGGACGGTCTATTCAACCTTCATTCAGCGAACATACGACCAGATTGCGCAAGACCTATGCATCAACTCAAACCCAGCCGTGATAAACGTTGTTGGCGGTGGCGTAAACTCAATGAACGACATCACGCACATCTGTCTGTTCGATATCCCTATGCTTACAAGCATTCCAAACTTGCTCTACCTAACCCCAACTACCTGCGAGGAATATTTCGCCATGCTTAGGTGGGCAATAAAGCAAGACAAGATGCCTGTTGCACTGAGAGTGCCAACCAACGGCGTGAACCACACAAGCGAGCCTCAGCCAGCAGATTTTTCGTTCGTTCCTGAATACAAAGTTACGAAGAAAGGCTCGGAGGTGGCGATTATTGCAGCCGGCTCGTTCTATCAGAAAGGCGAAAACGTAGTCAGACTTCTGGCAGACAAGGGCATTGACGCAACACTTATCAATCCGCGCTATCTGTCGGGCATCGATGCCAAGACGCTCGACGCCCTGAAAGCCAACCACAAACTTGTCGTAACTCTCGAAGACGGCTGCAAGGACGGCGGATTTGGTGAGAGAATAGCGGCTTACTACGGCACTTCGGACATGAAGGTGATGGTGGGCGGAATAAAGAAGGATTTGTACGACCGCTTCGATGCTCAGAAACTTTTGGCAGACAACCGTCTGCTCGACGAACAGATTGTTGAGGACATCACAAACATAATCACAAAATAAATCACATCCCTTATTCTGCTGGCAGAAGAATCAGAAAAAAGTTGGCAGATAAGGGATTTTCTGTTTTCAAAAAACAACTATGAAAAGAATTTTTTCTATCATCATCGGCTCGATGCTCGTTGCATCAGCAACATGGGCGCAGAGCAAAGTGTACGTTACGCGCGACCTCTCGCCCGAATCGCTCGTCAGAATCTACCAAGCCGTTGGCAGAAAGGCTGAAGGCAGGGTGGCTGTGAAAATCAGTACCGGCGAGTCGGAAAAGACCGGATATCTCCGACCACAATTCATAAAGCCGCTGCTCGACGAGGTTAACGGCACAATTGTTGAGTGCAACACGGCCTACGGCGGAACGCGAAACACAACCGACAAGCATTGGAAAACAATCAAGCAACATGGTTTTACAAAGGTTGCAAAGGTAGATATAATGGACGAGGAAGGCTGCATGAAGATTGCCGTTCAGGACACAACGCACATCAAATACAACATTGTTGGCAGCCATCTGAAGAACTACGATTTCATGATAAATCTCGCCCACTTCAAAGGCCATCAGATGGGCGGTCTGGGCGGAGTGCTGAAGAACGCATCGATTGGCGTGGCATCATCGTCGGGCAAGGCATATATCCACACCGCCGGATATACCGACGATGTTGGCATTATGTGGAGCCACGTTCAGAATCAAGACGGCTTTTTGGAATCGATGGCTGCGGCGGCACAAGGCGTTCACAACTTCTTCGACAACGGACAGAAAATCATCTACATAAGCGTTATGTACAAAATGAGCATTGACTGCGACTGCAACGGAAATCC
The DNA here is from genome assembly GCF_000702225.1 of Bacteroides sp. Ga6A2. Classification (NCBI taxonomy): domain Bacteria; kingdom Pseudomonadati; phylum Bacteroidota; class Bacteroidia; order Bacteroidales; family Bacteroidaceae; genus Bacteroides; species Bacteroides sp. Ga6A2. Next base: position 16,036 of record NZ_JNKX01000037.1, read on the forward strand.
GGCTCCGCCGCTCATTGCCGACTATGGAATCCTTGCCTCGCTAGACCCCGTTGCGCTAGACCAAGCGTGCTACGAGATTGTTGAGGGCATTCACAAGGACGAGCACAACAACCCTCAGCCGCTGCTCGACCGCATTGCAAAACTGCACGGCACTCACACTATAGAATGGGCTGAGAAAATTGGTCTCGGCAGCAGAAAATACGAACTTGTGAGCATTGACAAATAACAGCCTGAAGCATCCGCCCCATAAAAAAGAGCGGATGCTTTCTTTCAAAGAAAAGCAGTTATTGCAGGCGGAAAGTTACAGGTACTGTGTATTTTACTCTTACCGGTTTGCCTCGCTGCATTCCCGGAGTCCATTTTGGCATCATAGATATTACGCGGAGTGCCTCTTTGTCGAGATGAGGGTCAACGCTTCGGACAACAACGGGGTCTACTATCGAGCCGTCTTTGTTTACCACAAACTGAATAATCACCTTGCCCTGAATATTACTCTCCTGAGCAATAGCGGGATACTTGATGTTGTTAGCCAGAAACTTCAGACAGGCCGCCATTCCGCCGGGAAATTCGGGCATTTTTTCAACAATCTTAAAGATTTCATTGTCTTCTATCACCTCCTCCGTTATCTTCGAAGGCTCAACCACCTTCGGGGCTGGCGCAACAACCGCCGCTCCAAGGTCTTCAGACGAAATCATGTTGTCGTTCTCTTCATGAGAGTCATCGTCAACCAATATCAACTCATCGGATATTGATTTTGTTACGGCTGGCGGCGGAGGCGGCAACGGCTGCTCCATCGTAGTACTGACAATATCGGCATCGTCGTCGAAAATTTCAGCAAAGTTGTCATAAACGCGTTCAACCACTTCGCGATTTCCGAACTCAAGCGTTGCATAGAATGCGGCAATCACAATTACTAATCCTAAAAGGTAGTTGGTCAGTTTCTTGTCTTCCAAATCTACCACAGATAATTTCTTTACTTCCATGATTCTTATTTTTTTAAAGGTTAATGAATTTTATCGTTCACAGTGCAAATGTACGCACCTCTGTGCAATCGACCTTTATTTATTTTTTTACTATTTTTTTACAGCTTTTTTACTTTTGCTTTACCTTTTACATTTTTTTTGAGTAAGTTTGCGAACCGCAACAAAACGATATAACTGTAATGAACAGAGACAAAAGAATTTACAACATAACGCTGGTCGGAAGCCTTGTAAACGCTGTGCTTATCGTGTTGAAATTCGCCGCCGGAATCATTGGCAACTCGGCGGCTATGATTGCCGATGCCATACACTCGCTGAGCGACTTTATCACCGACATAATCGTCATTCTTTTCGTACATCTTAGCAACAAGCCTGCCGACGACGACCATTGCTACGGTCACGGTAAATACGAAACCATAGCCACATCAATAATCGGCATAACGCTTCTTGTCGTGGGTGTGAAACTCGGCTGCGACGGATGTCTGAAGATTGTCGACTTCTGCAACGGAAAGCCTCTGTCCTCGCCCGGCATCATAGCCTTTGCCGCCGCCGTTACGAGCATAGTTCTGAAAGAATGGATTTACATTGCCACCCGAAAAGTGGCTCGCGAGGTCGATTCTAAGGCGCTCGAAGCAAACGCATGGCATCACCGCAGCGATGCTCTCTCGTCGGTAGGAACAGCCATAGGCATTGGCGGAGCGGTTCTTCTGGGCAGCCAATGGGCGGTGCTCGATGCCGTGGCAGCCCTCGTCGTTAGCGTATTTATTGCACTTACAGCCATCAAACTTATCCGCCAGTCGGCAGGCGAACTTCTCGAAGAAAGTCTGCCCAAAAGCACCGAAAAACGCATAATGCAGATTGCCAACCAAGACTCAATGGTTTCGGACATTCACAACCTGCGCACACGCCGCATCGGCAACCGCATAGCCATAGAGATGCACCTGCGCCTGCCCGGAAAAATCACGCTCGAGGAGGCGCACAACCACGCATCGGGCATAGAGGCGGCTCTGCGACGCGAGTTTGGAGCAAACACGCACATAATGCTGCATCTCGAACCGGTAAAATAAAAGTAAAATGATTATGACACAACAAGACGAAAGAAAAATCCTAAAAAAGATTCGCGGAATCATTGTCTTTTTCATGATTGCCCTTGCCTTGTCGGGCATCACGGCATTTCCCATAGAAACAGAACTGAACACGTTCTTTTCGGTAACAGGCATAAATTCAGAATCAGTAAAAGACTATCCCGAAATTTTCAAATTCCTTCATTATATCAAGGAGAACGTAACAGAAACAAATCAGAAAGCACCGCAATTGGCTTACGGCTGCGACTGGCTGGCATTTGCACATCTGGTAATTGCGTTGCTCTTCATCGGTCCATATCGCGACCCAGTACGCAACAAATGGGTTATCCAATGGGGAATGATTGCCTGCGTATCAATTCTTCCGCTCGCCTTCATCTGCGGCCCGATAAGGCAGATTCCGTTCTACTGGCGACTTATCGACTGCTCTTTCGGAGTCTTCGGCATCATCCCTCTTCTTCTGTGCATGAAATATATCAAGGCTCTTGAGAAAGAAATTTAGAGTTGAGATTTCTTTAGTTGAAAATTGAAAATTGAAAAACCGTGGCAAGAAAGATTCAACATAGAGGCAAGGTACGAAGTAGCTACGGAGTAGGAACGGAGTAGCTACGGGCAAGGTACGTTATAGGTTCGGTGAAGGTACGTTCAAGGTACGAGGAAACAAGCCAAAAGATACGAGGTAGAATGGAGTAGATACGGAGAAGCAAGCCGATAGTAAAGGACAAGCAAGGGACAAGAGATTAAAAAGTCCCCCAAAAATTCGCGTCAAGGTTGATTCAATATAGATTTCCCCTCCAAAAAAATAGAACTCGCAGCCGCACAAAATCAGCGGTTGCGAGTTTTTTATTAAGTCAGAAAAGATTTTTTACTCTTCTCCAGCAAACATAGGGTCCCATGCAGGCAGAAGGATTGGCTTTGTCTTAGACAACTCAATCATCTTTTCTGTAGCATACTTCTTGTTTATAACCAAGCGGAACATATATTCGTTAAACCACTCGTCGGTCATAATCAGATAGCCTTTGTGACCAGACGATGCGCCCCAACTGTTCTCAACCTTCCACTTCTTTGAATTGCCTTTCTCGTCGAGGTCAACGGCAACAAGAGTCATGGCGTGGCTCGAACCGCTGTCGTGGCTCTTCACTCTCTTCTCCTTGTCCATGCCGAAGGTTGTGCCGAACAAAGAGCCGTAGTCGTAGTTGTTAAGGTCGAGCAGACCGCGCTCGCTGTCGAGGAACTTGCCAACGTCGCATGAGAAGTACATCGCCTTACCGTCCTTTATAGATGCAATGGCAGCCTTCTTAATCTCCTCGATTGGCAGATTGAGATAGAGCCAGTTGTGTCCGTCGTATGTGTGGCGGTCGTAGTCAATCTCGTAAGTCTTCCAATACTCGTGCGACGGGTCATTCATCAGCATAATATAGTTGCTGTTGAGATCGTCGCCAATCACCTCTTTATAGAATGACTGCGGAGTATAGTGCTTCTTCTCGCCCATCAGCTTGCCGTTCTTGTCCTTAAAGGCAAAGTCGAACTCAACAGGAGGCTCGCCGTATGCCATTACGAGCATCTTGTAAACTTGCAGAAGCATCTCTTCCTTGCGCTTTATAAGCTTGTCGGCCTTTGCCTTGCTGTCGCTTCTCAGTTCCATACCAAACTCGCGCAGCTTGCTCTTGAGCTGACGGCTGAATGCCGATGTGTGGTTGGCGATGTAAGTCTCGGGCATCACGCTCTGCGGAACAACGCCGTATTTTGTAGTAAGGTCGGCAACGCCTGTGAATGTTCCGCCGTCGCTCAGCGGATTGCTGAACAGCCAATCTACCATCTTGTCGGTCATCGGCTTCTGGCGAGTATCTATAACTCCCTGAAGGAAAAGGTTCGACTTCTCGAACTGATCCCAAAAGAAGAGGTAAACCTGCGAAAAGCGGAAATCATCGAGTTTATTGTCGGCAATGACCTTAGAACGGAGCACGTTCATGCCAGTAAAGAGCCAGCATCGTCCGCTGCTCTTCTGGTCGGTTATACCTTTTACTGAAACCTCATCACTAAAATAGGTATCCATCTCGGCTGCGTTGTCCTGATTCACCGCCAGTTTCTTAATCTCGGTGCTTCCCATCGCGTTGCGGATGGCTTTCTCCGAAGCCGATAGTTTCTGAGTGCGAGCCTTGTTTATAAGCTCTGTCGAAATAGCCTGAGCCGACGCAATCTGCGCCATGCAGGCTATGCTCAAAGTTAGTACTGTTTTTCTCATTTTTTACATTATAATACTTTTGAAAGGTGCAAATATACATAGTTTTTGAATATCGCCAAAACAAACAGTAATAAATGGCTGAGATTTGACCGTTTCTAATAAATACGCAGTTTTTTTTGAAAAAGTTACGTTTGAAACTATCTTGATTTGAAAAATATATTATATTTGCAACGTTTTTAGAAAAAATCAAATAATTTGAAGAAAACAAACGTAAAGTAAAAACAAAATGATTGAAAAATTCGTTTCTAAGGTAAACTTCGACTCGTACGAAGATTTTCTTCAGAACTACAAAGTAAACGTCCCAGCAGACTTCAACTTCGGATACGACGTCATAGACGCATACGCCGAGGAGCAGCCCGACAAAGAGGCTATTCTCTGGGTTAACGACAAAGGCGAAGAGAAACATGTAACATACCGAGCATACAAAAACATAACCGATAAATGTGCTTCTTTTCTTCAGGAGATAGGTATTGAGAAAGGCGACCGCGTAATGCTTATCCTTAAGCGACGCATAGAATGGTGGTACACAATGGTTGCCCTGCACAAAATCGGAGCGGTGGCAATCCCTGCCACTCACATGCTCACCGAGAAGGATATCATCTACCGCTGCCACATGGCGGGCATAAAGTGCATAATTGCATGCGGCGACTCGCAGATTCTAAACAATATTCAGAAGGCTAAGAGATTCAGCCCTACGCTGAGATGCTGCGTCTCAATAGGTCCGGATGTTCCAAACGGATGGTACAACTATTGGAGAGGTCTCGATGAGGCTGAACCGTTCGAAAAGCCTAAGCGCAACAAGATAACAGACAACTTCCTGCTCTACTTCACCAGCGGAACAACAGGAGAGCCTAAGATGGTAATGCACGACTATTCATACCCTCTTGCACACATCATCACAGCCAAATACTGGCACAACCTTCACGACGGCTCGCTGCACCTCACACTTGCCGACACAGGCTGGGGAAAAGCCGTTTGGGGCAAGTTCTACGGACAGATGATTGTCGGAGCAAAGGTTTTCGTATACGACTACGAAGGTCACTTCAAGCCAGAGACGCTGCTCAAGATAATGCAGGACTACAAGATTACTTCGTTCTGCGCACCTCCAACAATCTACCGCTTCCTTATCCGTGAGGACATCAGCAAATACAACCTGTCATCGCTCGAGTACTGCACAACCGCAGGCGAGGCTCTCAACCCAAGCGTTTTCAACGAGTGGAAAGAGAAGACAGGCATCACAATATACGAGTCGTACGGACAGACCGAGACAACTCTCGTTGTAGGAACATACCCTTGGGTTAAGCCGAAACCGGGCGCAATGGGAGTAAGAAACCCACAGTTCGACATCGACGTTGTTGATGAAAACGGCAAGCGCGTAAAGCCTATGGAACACGGCGAACTCATCATCCGCCTTGACAAGGGCAAGCCGCTCGGACTATTCAAGAGTTATTATCGCAACGACGAGATGACCGAGAAGCGCACGCAGAACAACATGTACTACACCAACGATATTGTATATTACGATGAAGACGGATATCTGTGGTACGTTTCGCGTTCCGACGATGTTATCAAGACTTCTGGCTACCGCGTAGGTCCGTTCGAAGTCGAGTCGGCTCTTATGACTCACGATGCTGTTGTAGAATGTGCCATCACGGCAGTTCCCGACGATATTCGCGGAAACATCATCAAGGCAACAATCGTTCTTTCTGATGAGTACAAGAGCAAGGCCGGCGACGCACTCGTAAAAGAACTTCAGGAGCACGTCAAGAAAGAAACCGCTCCTTACAAATATCCTCGAATAATTGAGTTTGTTGATGAACTTCCAAAGACCATCAGCGGAAAGATTAGAAGAGTAGAAATCAGAGACAAGGATAAGTCTAAGAAGTAAAAATAGCCCGAAAAGGTGATGCATAACATATTATTTTGCATCACCTTTTTTTATTTTTCGAAAAAAGACGAAACTTACTTGCATTTTTAAAATATTGAACATATATTTGCCAAACAAAAATACAATATCTTTAGAGATAAAAGAGACAAGATTTGAAAGTTAAAAAAGGATAAAATATTTTCCAATTTTTTATTGATTTATTAATTCATTAAAACATTTAGTAACATGATTAGATCTCTACTTTTCGCATCAGCATTTATTGCTGGAACTTTGACAGTATCTGCCCAGACAGAGAAGTTTATTGCCGTTATCAACGCTGGCACTCCAGAAGAGGCAATAAACGCAAGCCTTCTGGCAACAACAGAATCCGACAACAATATGATTAGCGAATTCAGTACAGCCAATCTTACAGGAAAAATGGTTGCAGGAAAGACCATCAAGACTATCACTCAGGATGCAACTGTTACAGAATGGAACGACGTCAACACAACCATCGTTGCCAGAGCAAACGTCAACTTCTATTTTGTCAACTCCACAGGAAACCCTTATGTTTCTTATGGTGCAGAAGAAGTTGTCAGCAGTTCAAACGAAGTCAGTTATAGACCAACTTACGTTCTCTATTCACCAGAGAACAAGGAACTTCCAAAGTCGGGGTTATACTACACCCTCACCCCTAAGAAAAACGGTACACTGAAGATTGGTGTTTGGGTAAACAAAGGAAACAGAGAGACTTTCCTCGTAAAAGAAAGTACGAAAGAGCCTATCGACTATACTGCTGAAGGCTATGTAAACGGGCAGAATAACGAAGACGGAACAATGAAATTCTTAAGCAACGATGATTTGCTCACATTACATGCCAACAGCGCGTCTGCAGCCAAGTATACTATCGGTCAAGGCAATCAGCCATTCTGGGGCTGGATCACAGCAACAGTAGAAGCTAACGAGACATACTACTTGTTTGTCAGCAGCGCACAGATTGGTTTCCAAGGCTACGAGTTCACTCCAGAGGGCACAACAGGCGTTGCCAAGACAAGCGCAGTTTCAGAAGACGAGGCTATTTACACTATCAATGGCATCCAGACCAGCAATTTGGAAAGTGGTAAAATATACATTAAGGGGGGCAAGAAATTCATTGCTAAGTAAAATCTGAAATTTTACAATATCAAGAAAAGGCAGTACGATTTTCCGTGCTGCCTTTTTTCACATAGAAACCTTACGTTTCAGTTTATTACTGTCCGCTAAACCTGTTTTATCCCCCATATTTACTGCTTTTGTCGCTTGACAAGCCCCCAATTTAAGAGATGACAACGGCTGTCCGCTTAAATTTTTCCCCTCACATGACATAAACCTAACCTTGGAGCGCCATATTTGCTATTTTCAGACAACTTCTGTCACTTTACATCATCCAAATGGATACTTATACGTCCGTTATATCGGCTGTCCGAGAAAAAAGGCGGCCATGTAATCACCAAAGAATTTTAGCGGACACCAATAATTGCAAAATTCAAAATCTGCAAACAAACAACAAAAAAAGCCAGCCCCCTTAAAGGAACTGGCTCGATCAGAAATACTATAAACTTATTTACTTTTTCTTTTTCTGAACAATAGCATCGATGGCTGCGATGGCTGTGATTGTAACAACCTCGCGAACGCTGCTCTCGAAGTCTGTGAAGTGGATAGGCTTGTTCAATCCCATCTGGATAGGGCCAATCACCTCAACATCATTCGTCATGCCCTGAATAAGTTTGTATGCAGTGTTTGCACTACTCAAGTTAGGGAATACGAGCGTATTTACATCCTGACCCTTCAGACGAGAGAACGGATACTTGCGGTCGCGCATTTCCTTGTCGAGCGCGAAGTTAAGCTGCATCTCACCGTCGATAAGTCTGTTGGCATCCTCTTCCTGAAGAATTCTGACAGCCTCGTGAACCTTGGCAGGACTACCAACTTGGTCTGCACCAAAGTTTGAGTACGAAATCATGGCTGTTACAGGCTTCTGGTTGAAGAACTTAACAGTCTCCTCGGCAAGACGAGCAACATCAACCAAAGTTTCTGTGCCCGGATGACGGTTAATAAGCGTATCGGCAATGAAGTATGTACCCTTCTTTGAATTAAGGATGTGCATTGCGCCAAAGTGGTCGTAACCCGGCTTGATGCCTACAACCTCTTTCGCTACCTTTATTGTATTGCTGTACTTTGTATAAACACCAGTGATGAAAGCATCCGCCTCACCAGTCTCAACCATCATCATACCAAAGTAGTTGCGCTCAAACATCTTGTCGTTAGCCTCCTCGTAAGTGTAACCCTCGCGCGCTCTCTTCTCAGCCAAAATCTTAGCATAGCGCTCGCGACGTGGAGCCTCACAGTCCTGACGAAGACTGATGATTTCGATGCCATCGAGATTGAGTTCAAGTTCGCTTGCAATCTCGCGAATCTTCTTCTCGTTTCCAAGAAGGATTGGCTTACAGATGCCCTCGCTCTTAGCCTGAACGGCAGCCTTAAGCATTGTCGGGTGGATACCCTCGGCAAATACAACACGCTGTGGATTGCGACGAGCAGTCTCGTAAAGTTGCTGAGTAAGTTTACTCTCCTGACCCATAATCTGCTTCAGGTGTGCAGCGTATGCGTCCCAGTCGGTAATCTGCTTGCGGGCAACACCGCTCTCCATAGCAGCCTTGGCTACAGCCATTGACACCTCTGTAATCAGACGTGGATCGACTGGCTTCGGAATGAAATAGTCGCGACCGAATGTGAAGTTATTAACGTGATAAACCTCGTTCACTACATCAGGAACAGGCTGCTTAGCCAAATCGGCAATAGCGCGAACGGCTGCCAGCTTCATCTCCTCGTTGATGGCCGTACTTGCAGTATCGAGCGCACCGCGGAAGATGTAAGGGAATCCGATTACGTTGTTAATCTGGTTTGGATAGTCGCTTCGACCTGTTGACATCAACACGTCTGGACGAGCATCCATTGCATCCTCGTATGTGATTTCAGGAACAGGGTTTGCAAGAGCGAATACGATTGGGTCTTTAGCCATTGAGCGAACCATATCCTTGCTCAACACACCGCCCTTTGACAAGCCAAGGAATACGTCTGCACCCTTAACAGCCTCTTCGAGAGTGTGGACATCTGTACGAGTTGTTGCAAACTCCTTCTTCTGCTCGTTCAATCCCGGACGGTCGGCTGTAATTACACCCTTAGAGTCGAGCATCAAGATATTCTCTTTGCGTGCTCCAAGTGCAACGTACAACTTTGTACAGCTGATGGCAGCAGCACCTGCACCGTTTACAACAATCTTCACCTCTTCAATCTTCTTGCCGTTTACGCAAAGAGCGTTAAGCAAACCAGCAGATGAGATGATTGCAGTACCGTGCTGGTCGTCGTGCATTACCGGAATATCAAGCTCTTCCTTCAAACGCTTCTCAATCTCGAAGCACTCAGGAGCCTTGATATCCTCAAGGTTGATACCTCCGAATGTTGGAGCGATAGCCTTTACTGCCTCGATGAACTTGTCTGGGTCTTTCTCGTTCACCTCGATATCGAACACGTCGATGCCTCCGTAAATCTTGAACAACAAACCCTTACCTTCCATAACAGGCTTTCCGCTCACCGCGCCTATGTCGCCCAAGCCCAGAACTGCCGTACCGTTACTGATAACGGCAACCAAGTTACCCTTGCTTGTATATTTGTACGCATCGTCAGGATTCTTCTGAATTTCGAGACATGGCTCTGCCACGCCCGGAGAGTACGCAAGACTCAAATCAGTCTGAGTGCTATAAGGCTTGGTTGGTACAACCTCTATCTTGCCCGGCTTGCCTTGTGCATGGTAAGCCAATGCTGCTTCTTTTGTTATTTTAACCATGGAATTAGTAATTTTTAAAAATTTCGGACAAATTTACAATCTATAATCGAAACAAACAAGAATATTTAGTTTTTTTATGTATCTTCGCAAAAATTATTACACTTTATCATAAATATGTGTTTTTTATGAACGAAAAGATGTTCTTATACATACCTGTGCGACTAATAAAGAAGGGCTGCATAACTTTCGGTCTGATAGTTTTCTTCAGTCTTTTGTTTAAAGGCTTTAACTTTTTTGAGAAGAAAAATCACTTTAAGATAGTAAAGAGCGAATGGATTGAAAAAGAAAAGAACAGCATTTTCCCTGCTGGCGAAAACGAAAAGCCGCTTGCCAACATAAGAAAGCAAATTCTCGAAGGAGACACGACAAACGTAAAAGACGAACTGAAGCCGTTTACACAAAAGGGCAGTCCGTGCTGCGACAAGGCTCAATGGCTTGAGGTTCTTAACTTGCTGAATGCCGAGGACGAAAAGCCGATGATGCAGAAACTGCAAAATCTGGCTGTAAAGGACGGCCCAAATGCCGAGAACGCCCAACAAATCATAAATGAGTTTGTAAAGCCTGAGATTCTGGATAAGAAAGACTGATTTCATTCTTCGGAACTGCGAATTTGCCCAAATCAAGTCCTTCGAGTTTAAGCAATGCTATTTTGTTCTTCATTCCGCCGCCGTAGCCTGTCAGATTTCCGTTTGAACCGACAACGCGATGGCACGGAACGATGATGCAAACAGGATTCCACCCTACTGCTCCGCCAACAGCCTGAGCCGACATCTTTGCCACTCCATGCCGCCTGGCAATCTTGGCTGCAATCTCGCCATAAGTCATGGTCTGCCCGAAAGGTATCTCCGTCATTATTTCCGAAACTTCCTTACGGAACGGGGTGAAGTTTTCTATCCGATAACGTGGCGTGAAATCGGGCTTTCTTCCGCCAAAATAAATATCGAGCCAGCGCAACGTTTCGCAGAAAATCGGCAAATCGCGTTCTTCACATCCTTGCAGAACGACATTCTTCGAGCCTTCGAACAACAAAGCCGTAAGCACCTCGCCGTCGGATTTCAGAATAATATCGTCGAAAGCCTCTGGCGTTTTATATCGGCAGAAATAATTCGGCATCACACAAAATTGACGATATAATGCTGCTTGTTCAGTTTATGGTCGAAATACACGATTCCTGCATCATAGAGGTCGAACGTAATGCAAACGCGCTCGTCATCTTGAAGACGATGCCATTTCTCGGTCACGCTTTTGTCCGAATAGATACCTTCGATAACCATTACCGTGCGCTCCGACGCACATGATACCACGGCATCGACCATCTCCCAAGCCGACGGCACAGAGGCGATGCGGACAAAACCGACACTTCCCCACTCATTCAGCAAACCTTTTGCCAGCGAAAGCATATCGCCTGTCCTATAATCAACCGAGTATGATTTCAGGACATGAGCGGCAGTCTCGTTGCTCTTGGCATCGACCGAGACCATCTCGGACTTCTTCTTTGCGCTCTTCATGTAACAAGCCGTAATGCCTGCGCCCGTTCCGTAGTCGATGATGGTTGAAGGCTGCGAGTCGTTAACCAAACGGAAAAGGAACTTATCCATCTTTACAGAATTACACTTAACACCCTTCGGAGTGAGTTTGCGCAGTTTTTTCAATCCGTCGAAGGCATAATACGGCGTTTTCTGGTTTATAACCTGAGTTATGAGTTGAAAGGCAAACGGCGAATGAACCCCGTAGCCCTTGCGCTTGCGAAAACGCTTAATCCAAATCCACAAAGAAGTAACGACCGACATATTCATTTGTATTGATGCAGATTAAACAAAAAAAGCCAACTCGCAGTTATATGCAAATTGGCCTTATCTCTTGTAGCGCCTACGGGAATCGAACCCGTATACCATGCGTGAGAGGCATGTATCCTAACCATTAGATGAAAGCGCCATTGGTTAGATTTTAAAAAGAATTGTAGCGCCTACGGGAATCGAACCCGTATACCATGCGTGAGAGGCATGTATCCTAACCATTAGATGAAAGCGCCGTACATAAGTGGCGGAAGGTGGGGGATTCGAACCCCCGGTACGGTAACCCGCACGTCAGTTTAGCAAACTGGTGGTTTCAGCCACTCACCCAACCTTCCTGAGCTTTATGTCTGTTGGCATTATTTTCAAATGCGGTGCAAAGATATGCATTTTTTTTGAATCTACCAAATTTTTCAGCTCTTATTTTACATTTTTCTTCATTTAAAGCTCAAGAACCAAGTTCTGTCTTGCTTTTAAAGTTATGTCGCCAGCAAGCGAAACGGACTTTCCGGTGATGACATCGTTGGCACTCTCCTTGCCGCCCAGTACTTCCTTATATCGGCTTGCAGGAATGGTCACTTCAGATGATGTTCCGTTGAGCATAACGACAACCTTTTTGCCGTTGTACGAGCGTGAATAGACGTAAACGCCCTTGAACGGGATGAAGTGTTTCATGTCGCCTTTCGCGATTATCTCGTTGCCAGCACGCCAATGAAGGAGTTTCTTCAGATAGTCGTACATATCGTTCTGTTCCTTGGTTCTGCCGCTGGCATCGAAACAGTTTGCCTTATCGCCCTGCCATCCGCCGGGGAAATCTTTGCGCACATATCCGTCGGATTTCTCCTTTGTGCCGTTCATCAGCACTTCCGAACCGTAATAAAGTTGAGGGATGCGGTGCGTTGTGAGCAGAAGTGTATAAGCCTGCTTCAGAAGTGCAACGTTCTGTCCGTTCTTCAGGAATCTGTCGGTATCGTGATTCTCAATAAATGCCATTATGCACGACGGATTAGGATAGAGATAATCGTAAACGAAATTGTTGTAGATTTTGTTCAGTCCGCCAGCCTGACCGACAGTCTCCTCGGCCATCGCCCTGTCGAGTTTGTCGTAGAAACTGAAATCCATAACGGTTTTCAGGTTGCTGTTCTTTGTGGCGAGTTTCGAATCTTTCTGCCAAGTGGCGGTATAAGGCGGCTCGACAACCCATGTTTCGCCAACCACATTATAGTTCGGATATTCGTCGTTCAACTCCTTCATCCATTTAGCCATGCCATCGGCATAGGCATACGGATAGGTATCCATTCTGATGCCGTCGATGCCTACGGTCTCAATCCACCAGAAACTGTTTTGGATAAGGTATCGCAAGACGTGCGGATTATTCTGGTTTAGGTCGGGCATCGACTTTACGAACCAACCCTCAACAGCCTCGCGCTTGTCAACATCCGAAGCATAAGGGTCGACAACCGGAGTAAGCGTGTACGATGTTTGCAGATAATTATTCTGATAGTCGGGATGATTGAACCAGTCGGGCGAAGGCATGTCCTTGAGCCAGACGTGGTTGCTTCCGCAATGGTTGAAAATCATGTCCATAACGATTTTCAGACCTTTGGCATGAGCCTCATCAATCAACTTTTTGTATAGTTCGTTGCTGCCGAAGCGGGCATCTACATTATAATAGTCGGTTGTGGCGTAGCCGTGATAACTGCTGTACTTACCATTCTCGGCAACCATGTCATTCTCGAGCACGGGTGTAAACCAGAGAGCCGTAATGCCAAGGTCGGTAAAGTAGTCGAGATGCTGGCGGATTCCTTCAAGGTCGCCACCATGACGCAGGCTTGGTTCGTTGCGGTCGCACACCTTGTCAACCATCGTCTTTACAACATCGTTCGATGGGTCGCCGTTGGCAAAGCGGTCAGGCATGAGCAGGTAAAGCACATCCGATGCATCAAAGCCCTTTCTGTCGGCTCCTGCCATAACTCTGTTTTTCAGTTCGTACTGCCATACTTTTTTCTTCTTGCCCTTCAGGAATGTTATGGGCATCTTGCCAGCCTTGGCATCCGAAGATATATTGAGGTACAGAATGACGTAGTTTTTGCTGCCCGGTTTCACAACTTCTTTCAAAGTCACGCCGGGATAGTCGATGCTGAATTGGTCGTACGAAGCCACATCTTCACCATATACCATAAGTTGAAGTTCGGGATTCTTCATGCCGACGAACCAGTTAAGCGGTTCGATTTTTGATACGCCTATAGCATTCGCACCCATAGTCGTGAAGAGCGACAAGCCGGCTATCAGTAATGTTTTCTTTATCATGGTTCAGATTGAATTTTTCAGATTAGTTTGCTTTTATTGAGATTGCGAATCCGCCGCCGCGAGCAGCCTTGAGCTTAAGAACGCTCTTTGACGTAACGACCTGCTTTTTGATTGTGTATGCCTGCGGATTGTTCTGATAATCGGCATTCTTGGCATCGGCATAGATTGTAGCGGTGTACTTCTTGCCCGGTGTTAGGAAGTCGAGTTTCAGTACAGACTGATGTCCGTTTTCGTCGCTTGTGTTGCCCACGAACCAGTCTTCGCTGCCCTTAGCCTTGCGAGCGATGGTGATATAGTCGCCCGGCTCTGCCTCAAGATAAACGCTCTTGTCCCAGTCGATAGCCACATCTTTTATAAACTGGAAGGCATCCATAAACTGCTCGTAATGCTCAGGCATGTCTGCCGCCATCTGAAGCGGACTGTACATTGTTACATAAAGTCCAAGCTGACGTGCGAGTGTGCTGTTCACCTTGCTCGAATTATCGGCAAACTTAGAAATATTCATCTCGAAGATTCCCGGAGTGTAGTCCATCGGACCGCCCTGCAAACGGGTGAACGGAAGGATTGTGGTATGGTCGGGAGTATTTCCGCCGAAAGCCTCGTACTCTGTTCCGCGCGCACTCTCGTTGCCCACCAAGTTTGGATAAGTTCGGCACAATCCGGTTGGGCGGACAGCCTCGTGTGCATTGACCATTATCTTATAGTCGGCAGCCTTCTTGATGGCATAGAGATAGTGGTTTACCATCCACTGGCCGTAATGATACTCGCCTCGCGGAAGAATAGGACCTACATATCCGCTCTTTACTGCATCGTAGCCGTATTTCTTCATAAGCTGATAAGCCTGGTCCATGTGACGTTCGTAGTTTCGTGCCGAGCCTGATGTCTCGTGATGCATCATCAGCTTGACGCCCTTCGAGTGGGCATAGTCGTTAAGAGCCTTGATGTCGAAATCGGGATATGGTGTCAGGAAATCGAAGACATACTCCTTGGTCTTGCCAAACCAGTCTTCCCAACCCTTGTTCCAGCCTTCTACCAGCACCTCGCTGAAGCCATGCTTCGATGCAAAGTCGATGTATCGGCGAACGCTGTCGTTGTTTGCCAGATGCTTGCCGTTAGGCTCGCACTTGTCGTATCTGGTTTCGTCAATCTTCACGTTCGGAAGGTCGGTATAAGCCCATGTGTTCTTTCCTGTAATCATAGCCCACCACACGCCTACATATTTTGTAGGATGAATCCACGAAACATCATCGAGGGCGCAAGGCTCGTTCAGGTTAAGAATGAGGCGCGATGCCAGAGCCTTTGTTGCGCTGTCGGTAATCATAATGGTGCGCCAAGGTGTATGGAACGGAGCCTGAATGTAACCCTTCATGCCTGTTGCATCGGGTGTAAGCC
The DNA here is from genome assembly GCF_000702225.1 of Bacteroides sp. Ga6A2. Lineage (NCBI taxonomy): Bacteria > Pseudomonadati > Bacteroidota > Bacteroidia > Bacteroidales > Bacteroidaceae > Bacteroides > Bacteroides sp. Ga6A2. Next base: position 31,591 of record NZ_JNKX01000037.1, read on the forward strand.
ACGATGTGAACGTAAGGTTCTTGTCGTCGAGGTTGAGGTGCATACAAGGATAATCGACCAATGCAGCCTCGTGGATATTGACGTACAAGCCGTCTGGCGTCTTCATCTGGAGCGATGTCTGAACGCCGGTATTGCTGAATGTCGTAGAAGACGAGTTTCCTTCGTGAGCCTTCAGAACCGAAGGCATCTTGCCGGCAATCTCGCTAAGCTTGCACGTTGTATAGCTGTATTCCTGCGTATCGTAGTCGCCGGGAATCCACCACGCCATGTTGTCGCCAGCCATGGCAAACTCGCTCTTCTCTTCTTTTATGAAATAATAGTTAGTTGCCCCCTGCTGAGGAAACTCGTATCTGAAGCCTATTCCGTCGTTAAACACGCGGAAGCAGATGTTCATCAGTCTGCCGTCGTTGTGCTTCAACTCGAGCGTGAGCGAATTATAGTTGTTTCTGATTGAACTCTCCTCGCCCCACACCGGAGTCCAAGTCTCGTCGAATGTAGACGTAACTTCTTTCAGTTTCTCAAAATTATTCTGAAAATCGATTACTTTACGGTCTTGGAAATTCTCATAAAGTTCAAAACCGAGTTTGCTCTTTTTTACGACCTCTCTCTTGTCATAATTAACCTTATAGACAGGCGTGCCGTTCTGCAAATCGACCGAAACAACCAGACGGCCGTCGGGCGACTTTACATCTGTTGCACGCATAACTGCCGGGCACAGAGCAAGTGCCAGCAGAAAACTCTTGTAATTCATACTCTATTTATTCTTAAAATTTCAGTATCATAGCAGTCTGAGCAGGCACGCGGACTTTTCCGCCTAAACATGTTCCTATCTTGCCGCTCAGGTCTATTCTGTTCTCCATGGCAAGGATTGTGTATTCCTTGTTGTCGAGTTCGAGTTCGACGGTCTTCTTGTTGCTGTTCAATACAACGATGAGTTCTTCGGCTGAATCGCCGCCGGCATGACCGGAAATCTTGTAGGCAACAACATTCTTCTCGCCTACCGGAAGGAATGCAAGATGCTTGCGAACCTCATCGGCATTGCCAAGACGGAAGGCCGGATGCTCCTTGCGAAGCTGAATAAGTCCGCGAACATAGTCGAACGCTACCTTGTATTCTTTCTTCTGGTGCCATGGAATAGTGTTTATGCTGTCGGGACTTTCGAACGAATTGTGAACGCCCTTCTTGTTGCGCATCATCTCGTCGCCGGCAAAGATAAACGGAATGCCCTGACTTGTGAAAACCGCCGTCTGCGCCATGCAGAACAGAGAAATCTGTTCGTCGCGGCTTGCCTTCGGGGCAGTAGATTTTATGCGGTCGGCTATGCACATATCGTCGTGACAGCTTACATAGCTAATCATCTGCGTTGGCTGCAAAGCCCAAGGCACTTTTGAGTAGTTAACCTTCGAATAGTCAATCTGCGGATGCTCTATCGCGCCCACGATTCCGAACTTAACGCTCTCCTCGTTGCCCGGCTCGCCTACCAGAAATGCGCCTTCCGCATCGTTCTGCCAGCCGCCGCGCAGTCCGTCGCGCATCTCATCGCCAAAGACCGATATTCCGGGCATGAGATAGGCATTCGACTTCATGGCAAGCTTGGCATCGTCGTACAAAGGCGATGATGCAGCCCAGCCTTCGCCGCCCACATAAATAGTAGGGTCTATCTCGTCGAGTGCCTTACGCACCTCGTTCATCGTCTCGATGTCGTGAATACCCATCAGGTCGAAGCGGAATCCGTCGATATGATATTCCTCTGCCCAATGACGCACGCTCTCGATTATGAACTGGCGGTATGCAGGACGCTCGCTCGCCGTCTCGTTTCCGCAACCCGAGCCATTGGCCCATGTGCCGTCGGCATTCTTTCGGTAGAAATATCCGGGAGCCGTGAGTTCGAGCGGACTGTTCGTGGTATTGTATGTGTGATTGTAAACCACGTCGAGAATCACTCTTATGCCAGCCTTGTGACAGGCCATAACCATCTGCTTGAACTCGCGCACGCGGGCCGTAGGGTCGGCAGTCGTAGTGGCATACGAGCCTTCGGGAACATTGTAGTTCATAGGGTCGTAGCCCCAGTTGTACTGCGGAACGTCGGGCTTGCTCTCATCAACCGAGCCGTAGTCGTACGACGGCAGTATCTGAATGTGTGTAACGCCCAGTTCCTTCAGATGCGAGAGTCCTGACGCGAGGCTGTCGCTCGTAACGGTATTCTCCTCGGTAAGGGCGAGGAACTTGCCGCTGTTCTTCATTCCCGACTCCGTATCCATAGAGAAATCGCGATGATGAAGTTCGTAGACAATCATGTCGGCGAACGATTTCATAGGCGGACGCTTGTCGCTCTCCCACCCTTCGGGGTTCGTCTCGCTCATGTCTGCCACATAGCCGCGCTTGCCGTTTGTCCCGACCATCTTAACAAAGATGCCGGGCGAATGAAGGCGTTCTTCCTTGTCGCCTTGCTGCATCACTCTGAAGTCGTAGTAATAGCCGTGCCAGTTACCTTTCACGTCGGCCTGCCATGTGCCGTCGCTCATCTTGCGTAGTTTTACGATCTTGGGCTTGCATCCGGCCTCATCGTTCTTGTAGATGTAAACGCTCGCGCTCTTTGCCATTGGCGACCACACCGAAAAGTGGGTGGACTTTGGCGAATAGCACATCTCATTGTCGAGTTGCGCAGGCACAGGCCATTGCTGATAGTCTTGCGCCACAGACGAGAGAGAAAGTCCGGCAAGCATACTGAGGAACATTATTTTTGTTTTCATTATCAGAAAATCTAATATCTGCCACTATTGTCAACCATATTTCTCACGCGCTCGTTAAATGCCTTCTGCTTCATCAGTTCCTCAACGCTCAGGTGCATACGGTAACGCCAGTAATGCTTAGGGTTTGCAGGAACGTTGATACGCTCGCTTGCCACATCTTCCTTGCGCAGATTCTCGTCGATGCTGAGCCAGTCTTGGAACGACAGGATGCAGAGCATAGAAGGACTTGCCAGATGCTGGGCCACAACCTCGTTGCAAATCTCGCCTGTAGCCTTCTTCGGAGCATCGCCACCGCGCATCAGAGCCTCGTGATAGTAGTTGTTGGTACGGTTGTAATCTTCTTCCCACCAGCCGCGCAGGGTGCTCATGTCGTGAGTTGATATTGTGCAGACTGAGCGGTAAGGATACTCGCCAAGATGTCCGTAGTTGTAGTTCGGATTCTTTGGCATAGTCTGAATTTCGAGGCTGAGGATGCGGAGGTCGTTCATCGTCCAAGGCACACAGTCGGGCACCATTCCCAAATCCTCGCCGCATACCAGCATACGCGTTGCCTCTGTCAGCATCGGAAGTTTCTTCATCGCCTCGCCATACCAGAACTGATTGTGGCGGCGGTAGAAATAGTCGTTATACAATCGGTTGAAAGCATCTTTCTCGTGCCATACAAGCGTCTGATACACAAAGTCGAGTTGTGCCGAGATGCGTGGATGATACAAATCCTTATTCTTATGGTCGCGAACAAACAACACGTTGCTAATCAGCGCATAGAGTCCGTCTCTTATCCAGATGCTCTTATCGTCGGTCTTGCCCTCGAAGGCTTTTTCTACCTTTCGCTGTGTGTCGTACTCATCGCGCATACAATACAAATCGTCGTGACTCGGCTTGATGTACTTTGCCTTTACTTCATCAACGTTTTCGCCAAATATTTTGTCGAGAATCCAGTCGGTAATGAAAGGTTTTGTCATGTAATCCTCGCGCCACCATAGTCCGTAACTCTCAATCTCCGAAACGCTCATTGGCAGCGACGGAGAGAAATGTCCGAGCAGTCCGTGTACGGCATCGACCGGAATCTCCCAGATGCGGAAGAATCCGAGGATATGGTCAATACGATAGGCATCGAAATACTCCGCCATCTTGCGGAATCGGCGCATCCACCACTTGCATCCGTCGGCAAGCATGGCGTCCCAGTTGTAGGTTGGGAATCCCCAGTTCTGTCCGTTCACCGAGAAATCGTCTGGCGGAGCACCAGCCTGTCCGTTCATGTTGAAGTATCGCGGTTCGGCCCAAGCCTCAACGCTGTTTCGGTTTATGCCGATAGGAATATCGCCCTTTATAATCACGCCGTTCTTGCGAGCGTATGATGCCGCCTCGCTAAGTTGCAAATGAAGGTGATACTGAATGAAATAGTACTCGGCAATAGCCTTGTAGTTCTTGCCTCCAACGGCTGTGAGAGTCTCGACCTCTGCCTTGTTGAACGTGCTGTATTCAGGCCACTGGCTGAATACTGGCGTCCCGAACTTATCCCGAAGGAAACTGAAAGCGGCATAAGGCACAAGCCAGTCGGCATTGTCGTCGAAGAACTTCTTGAAGCCTTTAGTTCTCAGGGTCTTCGCGCCGTCTTGCAGATAGATGAGGTGCAGATATTCGCGCTTGACTTTGTTTACAGCCTCATAGTCAACCTGTTCAAGGTCGTTTAGTTTCTTCTGCTGAGCAACAAAATATGCCATCTTCTCCTTATCGTCGAGCACGCCTACCTTTACAAGATTGGCATACATTGGGTGAAACGCGTAGATGCTTATGCTGCTGTAAGGGTACGAATCAACCCATGTGTTCGTAATCGTCGTATCGTTTATCGGCAGAATCTGAAGCACTCTCTGATGCAGCGATGCCACCCAGTCTATCAGTTTCTTCAAGTCGCCGAAATCGCCCACTCCAAAACTGCTTTCGGTACGGATTGAGAATATCGGAACAACCATTCCGGCTCCGCGCCATGGCGACATCTGAAGATTGACCTCGCCGCCGTCAACAATACGGGTCTCTGTTCCGAACATCGCATATTCGTCTATGCTGTGGTTGAAGCCTTCTTCCCAGCATCCGAACGCGCCGTCGGTATATGCAGCAAACTTATATTCGAAAGGGAAACTGAGTTTGTCGGCATCAAGCACAACAGCCCACTCGTTTATGCCTGTGCAATGGAGCATCTGAGGTTTGTCGGTCTTCCACGCGCCCAGATGTTTCTGGTTGCTGAGGAGTCCGAGTTTCTGCCCTGCCCTGAGTTGAGGGGCTTTCACCTTTATTATAAGCGAATGTTTTGAATACTTAGGCTTTAACGTCTCTGCCTTGTGCGGCTGAATGCACTCGGTAAATGCCGAACTGTACAGATAAGATTGCCACGGTATGTCGCACCAGCGGTCGCTAAGTACATACACGCGCTTTGAATCATCGTCGAGAAGAAGGGTGCGTGTGTTTACCGCCCACTCTTTCCTTACCAACGCCGAATCCCGAAAAACTACATAATTATATTTAATGCTGCTGACATTGTCGCCAGCCTCATACTCCCGAACCCAATGCAATCCATCAACAGTATTGAGCCATGCTTCCTTATTACATACCGAGCCGTCGGCAAATGTAATCTGCATCTGAACTCCAATAATCTCGCCCCATTGGGTGAAATACTCTATATTGAACTGTACTTTCATGGTTTAGAAAATAATGTTTTTATTAATTCCTCTCCAAAAATACGAAATAAGCCAACTATCACAATAAAAATTATTTACATTTATGGCAGAGAGTTGCGGAAACGATTGCGGCGCAACTCTCACATCTGTCCCTACAATCTTTGTCCGAGGTGCTCGCGACACATTTTTCACAAAAAAAATCCTAAAAAGTAATCTGTCGTGACATTTTTTACTTATCTTTGCACCGGAATATTTTCTTAATGATAACTTTTTGATTTACAAATCAATTCAAAGTTTTAATAAAGAAATAGTTTAATATGAGGAAATACATCGTAGCGGTTTTGCTGCTCGCTCATCTCACCATTTCAAAGGCAAGCGAGAGAGAGGTACAGAACGACTCTATCCTGCGAGAGGGCAAGACGCTATACAAATACGAAAAGGCAACATGGCTGGTTTCGGACTTGGCGTACAAGTCGAGCATCAAGAATGAGATAAGACATTCGCTCACCTATGCCCAGAACGATACCATCGTTGTAATATATACCGACAAGGACAAGCAACTCATCTACGAGGGAATGGTGAACAAGGATGGCAAACTGATAAAATCGGGAATGCGATTCAAGCCGCTCACTCGCGAGGAGAGGCATCTGCTGGCGGTACGCAAGAATGCCATTGAGCAGATAAACAAGATGAACATCGTGAAAGCTCCCTCGGGCGGACAACTTAACATCGACATCATTCCGCACAACGGCGGCTATAAACTCTACGCTCTTTCGGGTACTCTTCAGGAGAACATCGTTCCGTTTGGCAACGACTACCTCTTTTATATCGACTACAACGGAAACGTGATGAGTTGGCAGAAATTCCACAACGAATACAATCCGCTCACGCTTAACCAAAAGTCGCAACTCTCAATCCCGGCAGCATCTTGCACCAACGACCCTTACATCACGGCAACGGACATCTGCACGTTCCAACTCTATGCCGACATGTATCCGCAACTGAAGTCGTTCGACGTGGAAACGACGCAGGGGCACAGTTTCCGGTTCGACCGCGAACAGAACAGAATAATGTATGTAAAGAAATAACTTCACAGCAAGGAAAACAAAGAATAAAACAATAAAGATGAACGCAAAAAGCAAAAAAATCTGTCTGTACACAGGCGGAACGACAGTCATTCTTATTGGCATAGTATACTTTCTGTTCTTCTTCGGAGCGTTCCGACCAAAGCAGACGGCAAAACTATGCATCGATGCCGATGACACAACCGACTCGGTATATACAAAACTCGACAAGCAGGCAAATCCCGTTTGTATGCTCGGCTTCAAGACGCTGTGCGTGATATTCAACTATCCCGGACACGTTCACACCGGATGCTACGAGATTCCAAACGGAACAAGCACAATAAGGGTATTCAAGAAACTGAGAAAGGGACAGCAGTCGCCCGTAAGCCTCACTATCCCAAGTGTACGCACGCTCGATAATCTGGCAACCACGCTCTCTAAGAATCTGATGCTCAGCAAAGAGGAGATTATGGCTGCCGTAAGCAACAACAGCTATTGCAACTCGCTCGGCTACGACACAACAACAATCGCGTGCCTGTTTATCCCAAACACATACGAGGTTTACTGGAACATCTCGCTCGACGACTTCATGAAACGAATGGTAAAGGAGAACAAGGCTTTCTGGACCGAAGAGAAGATTGCCAAGGCTGCCGAGGCTGGACTAACTACTAATCAGGCTTACACGCTGGCTTCTATCGTAGACGAGGAGACGGCAAACAATGCCGAGAAGCCGATGATTGCAGGCTTGTACCTTAACAGATTCCATCAGGAGATGCCGCTTCAGGCCGACCCTACAATTAAGTTCGCATGGCACGATTTCACGCTCACCCGAATATACGAGAAGCTGCTGAAGATTGACTCGCCATATAACACATACGTTAACAAGGGTCTGCCTCCGGGTCCGATACGTATTCCGAGCGTTGCCGGCATAAACGCGGTACTCAACCACGCAAAGCACAACTTCATCTATATGTGTGCAAAAGAGGACCTCTCGGGCACTCACAACTTTGCCGTAACGTACGAGGAGCATCTTGCCAACGCCAAGAAATATACCGACGCGCTTAACGCACGCGGCATTGGCGAGCACAAAAATTAGAATTCTTATACTGAATTTTTGACATAACAATGACATCGATAAAAGGCGTGGCACACAAGTCACGCCTTTTTCATTTCAAACCTTGCCAATGATTTTTGATTATTGCTGTCCAGTAAAACTCATGGTTTAGTCGAATATGCCGCCCGCTTGCCCCCTCACAAATGTCAACTGTCTCTATAAATTTAAAATCCCCACCGCTAAAACAAGTAATGCGAAGTCGAAGTGAAGCAAGAATTTCCTCACCGCTGAAAAAATCCGAAACGAGCATGTACCGTTTCTATGCGTAACCTCTTGTCGCTTTGCGACAATGCGAGTTGCAAACTCGCGTTTATTGATGCTGCCGAATTCGGAAATTCGGCAGAACCTAGAGAGTGGCAACAATATTACACATATGCAAATCCTTAACATATTAAAATTACGAATTTAAATCAGAATAAATATGGTCAACATTATAGCTAACCCCACTACAATCTGAAAAATAGCCATTAGAACTCAGCATTTTTATCTTTTCCCTTAATGGCTTTGTTTTGATTTTTAATATCCGATGCTCTGCTGACAACTTATAAAAGTTTATATATTCAACCAAAATATTAATAACTAACATAACATTATCGTCACAGAATTCGATATTCTGAAAAGTAGCATTAACGTCATCCGTACAAACAATGCCCTCTCTAACAATTTCAAACATATAATACACAAAGCCCTCTTTCCAATCAGATATATACATACCATAAATAGGTATATCCTCTTTATTTGAAGGTTTTGCATTCTTATAGGTATTTACAAACTCAATAAAAGCCTTGCCATCATGACATTCAAAAGCTTTTTTCAAGTCACATACATCAACCTTGGATAACAACAAATCTTCGTAAGCAAACGGAAGAACCTTTTTCCCTTCTAAACATTCGAGTTTATGATCAAGAATAACAACAAACGTCATATCTTCCAACACCTTCAAACGCTCATAGTTAGACATAAAAAGTTCTATTAATCTTACGTCAAAATTCCATTTTGGCATATCCTCATTTCCTTTTATTCCAGATATATTTATATATTGGTTCAATAAATCATATAACAAAAAGAATTCATGACTATCAACATCTTGCACTTTCAGAATTTTCACAAAATCACTTGTTACCTGCTCAAACATAACATCATATCCGTTCTCTCTTCCATATTCAAAAACCATAAGATAGTTTTGAACACGATTATGAAAGCCATAAAACGAATTATTTCTATATGCCCCAAGTCCATAGTAAAACTCTTTTGTTTTACCAGTGGTTATCGCTTGATGATATAAATTTACATACATTTTTTTATTTTATTTGTTTTACTTCTATAAAATTAGACAAAAAGTGGTCAACATTACGAAAATGTTTAATTTCCCTTGTTCTGCCGAATTTGCAATTTGGCTGAGAAAAAATCGGGAATTTGCAATTCCCACCGCTGAAAAACAAGTAATGCGAAGCCGAAGGGACGCAAGAATTTCCACCACAGACGCTGAAAGCGTCTCCGCTTAGTAACCGTAGGTTGGAACAACCTGCGGGATAAGTCACAATAAAGTGACAAGTACTCTGAAGGAGTGCCCCAAACTGCAAACAATTCTTCATATAATAGCAAAAATTGAGATTTTTTCACAAAATAAGAGATAAAATGCATTCTTCTGTGCATATTCAGCATTTTTAAGCGACAAATTCGGCAGAACTAAACAGGAGTCATCGACAACTGTTCAGAGGCTGGTTTTGGAACTCAACAAATACTTGTAGCAGAATACAGACTAACAAGTTATTTTTCAAAATCCGGAAAGATAACTCGCAAATTTGCAAAAATTTTACATATTTGGGAGTTTTCTTTCCGAATCTGGGAAGATAAGTCAAAATTGTGTTGCCATACAAAAATGAATTTTACTCCCCGTTCTGCAAACTACCATTTTATCTCACCCTTCATATCCTCAAAGTCTACGGCTTCGTCGGTTTGGAGATTTTCGGCAGAATAGTTCTCTACGGCTTCGGTATCCTCGGTATAGAAGAACATTTCGGCTTGGAGCATATCGGGTGTCCAGAGCGAGAAGATTTTGCCTTTTGCACCGCAGATTGGCAAGAACTCGTTGAAAGCCTTTAACAATGCATCTGTATCTATATAGTCGCTTCCGTCGGGAGTGAATTCGACTTTCTTTCTGCCTTTCTTCAGACTGATGCTGCCGCTCAACGTGTGCTCAACAATGGTGAACTTGCGGACATCGGCAAGCGAGAGAATATCGACAATAAGGTTGGAATAGTCTTCGAGGCTGTCGATGCACTCGGCATCGAGAACACAGGCGTGCTCGATGCGCGCCACCTGCTTTATTTCTTCGAACAACGGAATATCGCTATCTTCGTAGATTGGGGCTGGCTTCTTGTTGTTTACCTTCT
>NZ_JNKX01000038.1:0-40805 GCF_000702225.1 Bacteroides sp. Ga6A2
TTCAGACCGAGATGATGCAGTTTGTGCGCCTCCGCTTTCATGCCTATCTCCAGTTCGCGCAGGGAATCAAAGTGATTCAATATGCCAAACAGCATAACGACCAGATGCTGGTATCCGTCAAAACGCTTCACATATGCCTCGCTACCTTCTGTTTCACGGCTAATCTGCATGATTCTTTCACGGTCAAGCAGATTTAATATCTGACTATACACCGGCTGTCCGGTAAAATTGCTATCTTTGCCCATGTTATTGCTGTTTTGTGGTTAAAACAAAGATAACAAAAAGGGTCGGATTCCATGCGAGGAATACGACCTTATTTTTTTTCACTCTAAAAATGTTTTACCGGACAGCAATAACTTTTTTGATTATCGTCGCAAAGTCTTTGCTGATTTTGCGACGATAATTTGCTTTTTAACAAACGTAAAACCCTCAGAACTTACGGAAAACTACCCATAAACAGAAATATACATCTGCAATCAGTTCAAAATGCCTTCGGGATTCGTTCGGGATTTTTTCGGGAAATGCGTTCTCTCGTCCGATGCCGATGCCGAATTGGGATGTTTTAGCCTTTTTCTGCATCTTTTTAGGGGAATGTTGTAACGGATTTTTGTGTTACTTGCCTTTGTAGAAATTCATAAACAATTGATAATATGAACTTTAGCACGCAAAGCGTTTCAGCGTTTCAGATACCCCTATGCAGGTTTCAATTTCTTATTCTATATTATATAACTTATTTATTATTAATTAGTTATATATTATATATAAAGGTTTCGAAACAATAATATACCCTCTGAAACACTTGAAACGCTGAAACGCTGAAACGCCAGATGTATCTCGCTCACTCGGGTTTCAGAATCCGAGTGCCTTAACATGGGACATTTGAAGAACATGCAAGCAAGAATACTATTATAAGAATATACAAACATTTCATCGTGTCTCCTCTAAAAAATTATTGAATACCCAACACAAGACACAAATAAAAAGCCATCTCTTATTCAATAAAAAGAGATGGCTTTATCTGTTTCATTCAACTCCCTCGAGGAAGTCCAAGTCGGCATCTACAACTGCCGAGATGTCGTCGAGGCTGAATACTCCGAATTCTTCTTTCTTAGCCTGAGCAACGACATACTGCGCAACGTCGTCAACCACAATCTCCTCGTCCTCGTCCTTGCTGTCTATGTACTCGAAGATGACGTCTACAAAATACTGTATCTGCTCATCGTCGAACTTAGCCTGAAGTTCTGGAGAGATGTGGCTTCGCACATAATTAACCTCTTCAATGTCGCCTCCTACAGCCGACATAATTTCGTCCAATCCGTCTGACATAAATAATTTATTTCCTTTTAAGTTAAAAATCACAACAAAGCCTTAATCTTCTCTTCGAAAGCCGACTTTGAGGCTGCGCCCACCTGCTTGTCAACAACCTCGCCGTTCTTTATGAAGAGAATTGTTGGCACGTTTCTGACGCCGTACTCAACAGCCAAGTCCTCGTTTTCCTCGACATCGACCTTGCCTATAACTACCTGACCCTCGAACTGCTGCGCAAGTTCCTCGATGATTGGAGAAATCATGCGGCATGGAGCGCACCAAGTAGCCCAAAAGTCGAGCACAACAGGCTTTTCGCCTGCCAAAAGCTCCTTTAAGTTGTCTGAATCAATCTGTAAAGCCATAATTCTTACTGTTTTAATTGGTTAAACACATTCTTATTTTTCTCAAGCCTGTTCCATCGAGTAGTCAACGTTGAGTTCCCATCTGGAGTTAGACTTTATATATTCGTAGAGATTTCTGTTTAGATTCACCTTGAACTTCTTGCATTGGAAGAGCAAGTACGACATTCCGTCAGAATCTTTTATCTTGAAGTCGAGTTCAGCCGTTCCGTTTGCCATCTCGGAGAGCGAATAGAGGTTTGACACGCACTCTTTGTCGATGCTGTCGATTGGCATGGTAATGGTTATGCGGTCGATGAGCTTTGTGCTCACATCGTTAAGGTACTGAATCCTCTTAATTACGAAGAATCGCCTTGAAGGGTCGTATCGGCTCACCTCGAAGCCCGCCTCAACAAAGATTGCCACTCCAACGGTAATGATGTCGCGCCACTTAGTCCAACTGTCGCCAAAGAGAGCCAGTTCGCCCGCGCCGTTGAAATCTTCGAGGCTAACGATGCCGAAAGGCTTTCCGTTCTTGCTTATGCCCTCGCGCTTGCCAGTTATTATTCCGCCAACGGTTATCGTCTCGCGGTCGGCAGGCAAATTGTCCTTGTCCTTCAGGGCGGCGGCAGATGTGTTGCACACCTCGTTCAGGATAACGGCATACTCGTCGAGCGGATGGGCTGTAAGATACACGCCCACAAGGTCCTTCTCGCGGTTCAGCCTCTCAAGAGCCGTCCATTCCTCGGCATTAGGGATGGCAGGCCTGGCTATCTCAACGGCATCGAATCCGCCGAAGAGCGAGTTTGTGGCTTCCTTCTTAACCGTCTGATACTGGTTTCCGTATCTTATAAGGCAGTCGATAAACAGTTCGCCCTTGCTGTTTGGTGCAAAGAACTGCTCGCGCTTAATGCCGAACGAGTCGAACGCTCCGGCGTATGCAAGGTTTTCGACAGCCTTGCGGTTACATGCCGAGAGGTTTACGCGCTCAACCATGTCGAAGATGTCTTTGAAAGCACCGTTCTGCTCGCGCTCCAAGATGATGGCAAGAGCGGCACTCTCGCCCACTCCCTTAACGGCTCCCATTCCGAAACGGATGTTTCCCTTGTGGTTTACGGCAAACTTAACGCCCGACTCGTTCACATCCGGTCCGAGCGTCTTTATGCCCATGCTCTTGCACTCGTCCATCAACTTGGTAACATCGGTTATGCTGTTCAAGCTTCGGCTCATAACGGCTGCCATGTACTGCGCCGGATAGTGTGCCTTAAGGTAAGCCGTCTGATAGGCAACCCACGAGTAGCACGTTGCGTGACTCTTGTTGAAGGCGTATGACGCAAATTTCTCCCAGTCGCCCCAAATCTTGTCGAGGATTGCCGGGTCGTGTCCGTTCTTCTTTCCACCCTCGATAAACTTAGGCTTCATCTTGTCAACGATGTCCTTCTTCTTCTTACCCATCGCCTTACGAAGGGCATCGCTCTCGCCTCGGGTAAAGTCGGCGAGCTGTCGGCTCAGCAACATCACCTGCTCCTGATACACGGTAATTCCGTAGGTATCCTTCAGATACTTCTGCATGCAGTCTATATCGTATTCTACTGGCTTGCGTCCAAGTTTACGGTCGATGAAGTCGGGAATATAATCCATAGGGCCCGGACGGTAGAGGGCGTTCATGGCAATGAGGTCCTCGAACGTTGAAGGCTGAAGTTCGCGGAGATACTTCTGCATTCCGGGCGACTCGAACTGGAACGTACCGATGGTTCGTCCGTCGCTATATAGCTTGTATGTGGCAGGGTCGTCGAGACGGAATTTGGTTTCATCAACGATTACGCCAAGGCTGTATTTTATGTTTTCGATGGCTTCCTTTATGATTGAAAGCGTTTTCAGACCAAGGAAGTCCATCTTGATGAGTCCTGTTGATTCGATAACGTGTCCGTCGTACTGCGTACAACTCAGTTTCTCGCCCGTTTCCTTGTCCTCGGCGGTGCTTACAGGAACCCAGTCGGAAATTGCGTCGCGGCAGATGATTGTTCCGCAGGCATGAACGCCGGTGTTGCGGATATTGTTCTCGAGCATCTTGGCATACTTTATCGTGTCGCGCAGATTGTCGTCGGGCGATGTCTCAGCCTGCTGAAGTTCGGGAATGCACTTTATTGCGTTCGGCAGATTCATCTTCAAACCATCGGGCAACTTATCGGGAATAAGCTTACACAGTTTGTTCGAAATTTCGAGCGGAAGTTTCTGAACTCGCGCAACATCCTTTATCGCCGATTTTGTAGCCATCGCGCCGTATGTAATGATGTGCGCCACCTTCTCGGCTCCGTATTTCTCGGTAACCCAGCGCAGAAGTTCGCCACGGCCATCATCATCAAAGTCGGTATCGATATCGGGAAGCGAGATACGGTCGGGATTCAGGAAACGCTCAAACAGAAGGTCGTACTTGATTGGGTCGATTTTAGTGATGCCCAAGCAATATGCCACCGTAGAGCCGGCAGCCGAGCCACGTCCCGGACCAACCGAAACGCCCAGCTCGTTGAACGCCGCGTTGATGAAGTCCTGCACAATAAGGAAGTAACCCGGGAAACCCATCGTCTTCATGATGTGCAACTCGAACTTTATCTGGTCGGCAACGTTCTTTTCGAGCGGATCGCCGTAGAGTTTCTTTGCGCCGTCGTAGGCGAGTTTTGCCAGATAGTCGGCCTCGAACTTGATGCGATACAGCTTGTCAATTCCGCCAAGTTTCTTAATCTTGCTGTCAGCCTCCTCCTTCGGAAGCGGATTCTCGCCGTTCTCATCGGTCGTAAACTCGTTATAGAGTTCCTCGGGAGTGATGCGCTCGCGATATTCCTCCTCCGTTCCGAATTCCTTCGGGATTGCAAAGAACGGCATGATTGGCGGATGCTCGATATCGTAGATTTCGCACTTGCCAAGCACCTCGAGCGTGTTAGCCAAAGCCTCAGGCACATCGCTGAACACCTCGTTCATCTCCTGCTGGGTTTTGAACCATTCCTGCTTGGTGTAGAGCATTCGGGCAGGGTCGTCCAAATCCCTTCCGGTGGCAAGACAGATAAGGCGGTCGTGCGCCTCGGCATTCTCCTCGTCTACAAAGTGACTATCGTTTGAGCATATCAGTTTTATACCGAATTTCTTGCTGTATTCAATAAGTTTTGCATTAACCGTCTGCTGAAGCGGAAACGTCTCGCGGTTGGCACGCTGATTAGGATCTTTAACCTCGTGTCGCTGAAGTTCGAGATAGTAATCCTCGCCAAACAGATTGTGATACCACTGGATGGCTTCCTCTGCCGCCTCGTAGTTTCCGTCGAGAATCTTTCTCGGAACCTCGCCACCGATACAGGCCGAGCAGACAATCAGTCCCTCGTGATAGCGTTCGAGTTCAGAGCGGTCGGTTCGCGGACGCATATAAAATCCGTCAATCCACGAATTTGAGACCAGTTTTATAAGATTGTGATATCCCTGCTCGTTCTTTGCCAGCACAATGAGGTGCCATCCGCTCTGGTCTATACGTCCGTCCTTCAGTCTCATGTCGTTGCGGCGCGAAACATACATCTCGCATCCGAAGATAGGCATGAAATCGGCTATGCGTTTGTTCTTTTCGATAGATTTCTGCAAATCAGCCCTGATTTCGTCAACCGAGCGTGTCTCGTCCCCGGCAGGCGCAAAAGTTCCGTCATCAATCTTCGAGAGCGTCTCCAGATCTGCCTTTATGGCTTTTTTTGCCTTTCCCCTGCGTCCCGAAATTTCATCAAAAAACTCCTTCACGCCCATCATATTGCCATGATCGGTAAGCGCCATACCCTTCATTCCGTCGGCTATAGCCTTGTCAATCATCTTCTTTATCGAAGCCTGTCCGTCGAGAATGGAGTATTGCGAGTGAACGTGTAAGTGAACAAAATCTACCATAAAAAATGTAAAAAATTATAAAACGCTGCAATTTACACAAAAGTTATCAACCCGTAAAAAAATAAGAAGCAAAACATAGTATTTTTCAAATGTATTTATAAAAAACTTGCATCTTTGGCAAATAAACGCTACATTTGCACGATAAAAGGCCAAATACCGATAATGAAAATAAGGAAAAAAATAAAAAAAATTCGTTTACATCACGAAGGTACTCACATCCTGATTGCAGGAGTTATTTTACTTGCAATTCTTAACTTTGGAATATACTACACTCTTTTTGAATGTTGCAGTATAGCATTTTATGTGATTTTGGCAATAACACTCGTAGCATACGCTATTGCCGTAAATTTCTTCCGTTGCCCTATAAGAATCTATGATGGAGAGACCAACAAAATCGTTGTCGCTCCTGCCGACGGAAAGGTGGTTGTTATTGAAGAGGTTGATGAAAATGAGTATTTTCACGACAGAAGAATAATGGTTTCTATCTTCATGAGTTTGTTCAACGTTCATGCCAACTGGTATCCCGTTGAGGGAACAATCACAAGCGTTAAGCATCACAGCGGCCGATTCATGGAGGCTTGGCTGCCAAAGGCAAGTACCGACAACGAGCGTTCAACAGTCATCATCAAGACTGCCGACGGAACAGAGGTGCTTACACGACAGGTTGCCGGAGCCGTGGCTCGACGCATTGTTACATACGCCGAGGAGGGCGACCAGTGCTATATTGACGAGCACATGGGATTCATAAAGTTCGGTTCGAGAGTTGACGTTTATCTTCCTCTCGGAACTGAAATATGCGTAAACATGAACCAGAAGACCGTTGGTAACGAAACTGTTATCGCAAAACTAAAATAAGCAGAAAAAGATGTCTTTAATAAAGAATAACATTCCTAATGCCGTTACATGCTGCAACCTTATTTGCGGATGTATAGCAGCGGGCGCTGCATTCAACTACAACTTGCAGACAGCCCTTCTGTTTATAATACTCGGTGCGGTGTTCGATTTTTTTGACGGAATGACGGCACGCGCCTTGCATGTGTCATCGCCTATAGGCAAGGAACTCGACTCGCTTGCCGACTGCGTAACGTTTGGCGTTGCTCCTTCGGCAATGCTGTTCACAGTAATGACTCAGGTTCAGTATCCGTCGTTCATTCCTGTAAGCTGGAAGGCTTTCCTGCCTTTCACAGCCTTCATAATGGCGGCGTTCTCGGCTCTCAGACTGGCCAAGTTCAACCTCGACACACGTCAGACAACATCGTTCATCGGACTTCCAACTCCGGCAAACGCATTGTTTTGGGGAGCATTGATTGTAGGTGCTAAGGATTTCCTTGTATCTCAGCACTTTAACATTCTGCTGCTGATATTTCTGATGTTGATTTTCTCTTACACCTTGGTGGCAGAGATTCCGATGTTCTCGCTGAAAGTCAAGAACCTAAGCTGGGAAGACAATAAGGTAAGATACACATTTCTGGCTGTTAGCATCGTGCTGATAGCATGGCTCAAGATTCCTGGAATTGCAGCCGCAATAGCATGGTACATCGTATTGTCTGTTCTTCTGAACTATGTAACAGTTACTCCGCCAACCTACGGAAATAAAGACAATTACAACAAATGATTCACATTCTTGGAATATTAGGATTCATCCTACTGCTGATTATAGTTTTCCTTCTCATACTTGTGCTGTCGGCATTCAATATGGTAAGAAACTTTTTGGGACTGGGCAGAAAGACGTCGAGAAAAGAGCCTTTCAGCAATGCACAAAGCAACCGCAGACAGCAGAACGGAAACATAAATACCGACGAGACTCCTTCGGGACACAAGAAAGTATTTTCGAGCGACGAAGGCGAGTATATAGACTTTAAAGAGGATTGATTTTTCCAATCAACCCTCTTTTTTGTTGCTTATAATGAATCTTACTTCCTTAAACTGATATTCGCGCATCTTTCCGTCGGTATCGAGCAATACAAGAACGCCGTTTGGCTCGATGTTGTGAACCTTGGCAACGAAGCGTCCGTTATCATCCTCATACTCGTAATAGCCGCTTCCGCGGTAGAGCGAATGACTGTAGTTTGTCTCGATTCTGAGATATTCGCCACGCTCAATCTGTTCAACGAAACTCTTCAGCCTTATCATTATAAGTTCGAGAAGTTCGGTTACGGGAATCTCGGAATTTATTATCTGTATCATCGAAACTGGGTTTGGCGCATCGCTCAGAAAGACCTTTTGGTTTACGTTTATGCCAACACCCATTATGCACGAGTCAACGAATTTTCCGCTCAACTCGTTCTCTATCAAGATGCCTGCTATCTTCTTGTCGTGCCAATAAATGTCATTCGGCCATTTTATTGTCACATCCTTGATGTATAGGCTCAGCACTTCCTTAATACTAAGGGCAATGGCTTGCGAAAGGCAGAACATATTTTTTGCCTTTACGTTTTTTGGGCGATACAGAACGCTGAAAAGTAGATTCTTGCCGTCTTCCGACTCCCACGAATTTCCAGTCTGTCCGCGTCCATTGGTCTGATAGTCGGTACGCACCACAACATACGGATTATCGGGTTTCAGACTCTTAGACAAAGTTCTGACAAAATCGTTGGTCGAAGCCGTCGATTTCAGGTTTAACACAATATAGTCATTGCATCCCATATGTACAAAAAGATTTAATTGCTATGTTTTTGTTTCAAAACCTTATTCCCACAAGGGAGGGAAAAAAGCATCTTTTATATGACAGATTTTCCATCCGCTATCACTACTCTTTACCACCGACATAACATCGAACCTGACATCCTCGTCAACATCATACTCATTTATGTATGCGTCTGTTGCCGAGACTATCCTGCGGATTTTACCTTCAGTTACAGCATCTTCCGGATTTCCAAAATCTATAGTTGAACGTGTTTTCACTTCGATAACCGCTACTTTCTTATCGTCCGGATCATAGGCAACGATGTCAAGTTCGTAGTGCCCGAATCTCCAGTTGCGATGAAGAATATCATATCCCAGCCTAACAAGATAATCTACGGCGGCATCTTCACCTTCATTTCCTATTCTGTTATGCTCAGCCATAATATGTGCAAAAATATAAAAAACTTTAAGAAAATTGGTTTTGTTGAAACAAAAAAAATTATTTTTGCATTTATATGAAAACAAACTTGAGAAAACGAGCAGAAAAGGCTCCTGTTCAGCGACAGAAACGCATTGTCTGCCTTCTTTCTGACGACGAGGCAAAAATCATAGACCGTTATCTTGAAAAATACAAGATAACAAACCGAGGCAGATGGTATCGCGAAGTTATCCTTGGCTTCATTAGAAAGAACGAGGAGAACGACTGCCCCACCCTTTTTACCGAACACGATATGCGCAGATAACCACGGAATATGGACGACTGTTTTTACATGAAAATGGCTCTTGCCGAGGCACAGAAGGCTTTTGACGAGGACGAAATTCCGATAGGCGCAGTAATAGTGTGCCACGACAGGGTGATTGCAAAGACGCACAACCTTACGGAAACGCTGTGCGACGTTACGGCACATGCCGAGATTCAGGCAATAACGGCAGCCAGCCAGATGCTTGGCGGAAAATACCTGAACGACTGCACGCTGTTCGTAACAGTAGAACCATGCGTGATGTGCGCCGGAGCCATTGGATGGTCGCAACTAGGGCGGCTCGTTTACGGAGCGGAAGACGAAAAGCGCGGCTATCACAAAATTGCGCCGGCAGCCCTTCATCCAAAAACATCGGTAACAAGCGGACTTATGGCAGAGACGGCTACCGAACTGATGCAAAAATTCTTCAAGCGAAAAAGATAATATCTTAAATAATCAAAAATACATAATGACTAAATTCAAGAGAATTCTGCTAAAACTTAGCGGAGAGAGCCTGATGGGCGAACAGAAATATGGTATTGATGTTAAGCGTCTTAACGAGTACGCACAACAGATAAAAGAAGTTCACGACATGGGCGTGCAGATTGGCATCGTAATTGGCGGCGGAAACATATTCCGCGGACTGAGCGGAGCAGGCAAGGGATTTGACCGCGTTAAGGGCGACCAGATGGGCATGTGCGCAACTGTCATCAACAGTCTCGGACTGAGCAGCGCACTTGGCGCAATAGGCTGCAAGAGCCGCGTTCTGACAGCCATCAGAATGGAGCCTATCGGCGAGTTCTACACAAAATGGAAGGCTATCGAGGCAATGGAAAACGGCGAGGTTGTAATCATGTCGGGCGGAACAGGTAATCCTTACTTCACTACCGACACAGGCTCATCGCTTCGCGGCATCGAGATTGAGGCAGACGTGATGCTGAAGGGAACTCGCGTTGACGGCGTTTACACAGCCGACCCAGAAAAAGACCCGACGGCTACCAAGTTCAACGACATCACTTACGATGAAATCTACAACAAGGGCCTGAAGGTTATGGACCTCACGGCAACCACAATGTGCAAGGAGAACAATCTGCCAATCTATGTCTTCAACATGGACATCGTTGGCAACCTCAAAAAAGTTATGGACGGCGAAAACATCGGAACTCTTGTTCACAACTAAACATTCGCCTTTATGATACACAAAAAAAACTCGCAGCCAAATTCCGTTGGTTGCGAGTTTTTTATTAATATGCCATTCGGCTTAAATTCAATAATACTTTGCTCGGGGTGATATGGACTCAATCTTGATTCTTCTCCTGAGATTTTTCAACTTTCTTTTTTCAAATCTCAAGTTTAATGTCCATTGTGAATTGTCAATTATCATCGGCTTGCTTCCCCGAACCTTGAACGTAACTTGAACGTATCTTCCCCGAATCTACCCCGTAGCTACCCCGTTCCTACAACGTACCTTCCGGCTTGCTACTCCGAACCATCCCGTATCTACAACGTACCTTCAACTTACCTTGCGGCTTACTTGCCCCTTACTATTCCCTTGTCATCTGCTTTGTTCTTTTATGTTTTTCCAAATAACGATTCGCGACTCGCATATTGTTGCAGTTTTTCTTATGCCGAACTCGCATAGTGATAAAAAAAATCCTTCCCGCAACAATGTGCGAGAAGGAAATTTGTAAAAACAAATCTTGATAAATTACCATCGTCCCGGAATTCCTCCGCTCGAAGACGAAGTGCTTCCCGTTGTTGAATAGCCAGAACTTGCAGTAAAACTGCTGCCAAGGGTCGAAGAAACCGTTCCGCCCTCGTAATAATAAGTGCCCCAACTTGACGTATAGTTTGAAGGAGCAGAACTGAGCACGTCATACTTATAAGTAGAACCGCTCTTTATGCCCGACGAACTTACAAAACTGTAATTCTGGCTCATGGCGCGCGGAACATAAACCGACATTACAACGTTTCCGTTGGCATCGGTAACAGTAAAATAGCCTTTCGACATTGAAGAGCCTGCAAGATACACCACCGGAACGGTACATGTTGGCGAACTGCTGTTCATCTGCTGACCGCCTGAAGTGAAGACCGCGCCGCCGTTAAACTTCAGATACGAGTTGCTGTCGGCATCAAATCCTTCCTCGGGCGACGATGCTCCGTGCGCAATCATCACACCGCCGTTCACTACAATCGCTCCGCTCTTGCCGTAGTTCGAATCGATGGCATCATTGTTTGTGGCATAGGCATACACATATCCGCCGTTCATGGTAATGACGCCCGACGCATTTATGGCATCGTCGTAAGCTTGAACGTAGATTTCGCCACCGTTTATCGTCAGATTCGTCTTGCTCTCGATACCTTCAGCTCCGTCAGACGATGTTGTGATGTTGAACTTTCCGCCGTTTATCGTAAGCAGGCCATCGCTCTTTATAGCCTTGCTGTTGCTTGAACTTGACGATGTATTTCCGCCCCATCCAAACTGCTGCGAATTACTTGTGCCGTATGCCGAGCCGGTTGTAACAATAGTCATCTCCGGACCGCTGCCGTCTTCTGTGCCGTAGACCGATGTGCCATCAACGTTGATGCCCTTTCCAGCCTGTCCGCTACTCTTCATGCTGAATGTTCCGCCAGAGATGTTGAGGTTTCCGTCGCAGTTGATGCACGCCGCCGTGCTCACTTCAGAAGAACTTTCTTTATAAACGCCGCCCGATGTTGTGAGCATGAATGTTCCGCCAGAGATATTAACCTGTCCGTCGCTCTTGATGCACTTTGAGCCAGCACCGCTTGCCGATGCCACGAGCGTTCCGCCTGTCTGACGGAAGTTTCCGGCTGTTGAGATGCCGTGACCTTTGTCGCCAGTCGTAGAAACATCAACCTTTCCGCCAGTTATGCATACGTTACCTTCCTCAGCCTGAAGTCCTTCGCCAACCGATTTCGTTGTCCACGAGCCATCGGTAATGATGATGTAACTGTTTGTATGAACGGCATCGCTCGCAGCTTTCGTAACATTAACCGTTCCGCCCATGCCGATGACATAATCGTCACTACAGATGGCATGTTTATAGTTTCCGGCAACGTTAAGAACACCGTTTCCGCAGAAAACAAGCTGTCCTTCGGCAAAGATTGCACCCTTCTGGTCTTCCTCGCTGCTTGCGTAGGTCGAAGCATCGCTCAGAGTGTTTGTCGTTCCGCCTTCTGTATAGATGAAGGCGCGCTTGTGACTTTGCAAATTGAGCGCAGGACCATCAGAAGACGTCAGTTTTACCCCGTTGAGCGAAACTTTGTAAAGTTTGTCGCTGTATAGTTTGAGCGAGCCTGTGCCCTCGCCGCTGAGTTCGTAGCAAACGTCGTTGTCGGCATTCGATGTCAGCACGACCTTGCCAGATGCGTTATCAGTTACAAACACATTGTCCGGAAGATTCTCAACCACGGCAGAAGCACCGCTCCACGTTATCTTCACGACTTTCGTGAACGACTGGTTTGCAATATTGTCACCGTCGGATGGGGCAACGACCTCTTCGCCTACGTTCTTGTTTCCGTCCGAATCACTACTTGACGAAGAGGTTGTTTCCTGTTCCTCCTCGATTTCCTTGAGTCTATCTTCCGTTATGTCGTCGGTCTTGTTACAAGCCACGACGATTGCCATCAGCATTGCTGATGCAACAACTCTAAATGCTTTCATTTCTTATGATTTTAGAATTTAAGTGAATATCCAACGCCCAGAATGTTCGAGTTCAAATCGTCGTCCATATCGCGCTGGAACCGATAATAAAGTTCAAGCCTGTTCTTCTTGTCAATTTTATATTCTGAGCCGATAGTTAATCGGTATTTCTCGGCACAGAATCCATCGGTCAGATTGTTATACAATTCGGCTGATGCGTACGGAACAAAGGCGCATTTCTTTCGGCTGTATTCGACCTTAAGGCGCGACCGCAACTGGCATTTTTCGCCCGAAATATCCTTGCTGTCGATGCTCGTCTCTGACTTTTTCAGTCCGTCGGATGCCGACGTTCCGTCGTACACATTCTTAACCTTGACATATTGCAGAGAATCGCCCGTGCGCATTGTGTACTGAATTCTTTCGCGAAGCGAGAAAACGAAGTGACCAACCTTGTACGAGCCTGTGAGATACGCGCCAAAACGGTGCGATGTCTGCCAATACGACGGATAGTATTTCGTTGTTTCCTTGTAGTTTCCCTTGTCGGTGAAACCTGTAGAGAACTTCTCGTCGGCAAGCGTGTGGCGATACAAAAGGTTGTAATCGCCACCCACTTTCAGATATTTGTTCAGTCTGTACGATGTAAAGAGAGCGCCCGACCATCGGCTCACCGCCGACACGTTGTCGCAGGTTCGCATCTCGCCCTCGAAGCCAGCGTCCCACTTCTTGCTAATCTGTTTCGACAGATTTATGTTCGTCCAGATGCCGAAATCGCTCTGCCCAGTCTGAGCAAAAAGGGCACACGGCATCAGTGCCATAATGATTATGGCATTCCAGAATCGTCTATGTATCATAAGATTAGCAGTCTTTAGGCATGCGAGCCAGACAATTTACGGAGTTGATGTCGCTGGCTTCTTCGTAATAAACTTTTATGATGGCACTGTCCTTCAGGAAATCGACCGAGCCAACCTCAATCTTCTGAACCTTAACGCCAAGGCGATGCTGAAGGTCATCGTACAGTTCAGCCTCATGCTCTGGAGTAATAAGCTCGATACGATCGTACTGAACCAGTTTGCAAGTCATGTGCTTGAAGGTTCTGTTGCTCTCGCACAGCCAGATGCACATAACAAACAACACGTCGGCAGCAAACAGTTCGAGCCAACTGATGCCCGTTGCTATGGCATTTATTGCCGAAATGGCAATTACAATGAACAGATAAGTCATCTCTCTGATGGGCACCGACTCGGTTCGATAACGAATTATCCCGAATACGGCAAACAGTCCTAAGGCCACTCCCACTCTCAGTTTCACTCCCCCCATGAAGAACATAAGAAGGAAAATAGATACGCCTATCAGCATGAAAGTGAAATGAAAATCGCGTCGCTTACACTTTGGATAATAAAGGCAGTGCACCACGACACCTACACAAAATAAATTAAGAAAAAACCTTAGGAGAAGTTCCTCAAGCCCGGCAATGTCAAAAAGCGCCATATTCTCAAAAGCGCCAGTAGCAACCGCTACACTATCATTCAATTCATTCATCTTTTTGATTTAATTTTGTTAATCGTTCTTATTCTCGTTTTAAACCGGTTTTGCTTTAAATGTTCGTCCGTCACGGCTCTGCCGATGCAATATTTGCTGAATCCCATCGGCATGATTCTGAGGTCGTAAAGATACTTTCTTACAGGTGAATAGACGTGGCCGTCGCGCTTCAACTCGATGATAACGATGTCGCCCATCTCCTTGTGACATCCATTCTGAGAATTGTCGAACTGCAGGTTGAGGTCGATGGTGAGGCGTTCGGTCTTTGCATAGTTCACAAGCGTGATACGATCGAAGTGGTTCATCAGTTTTGCAGAGATGTCTCCGATGCCGACATGTGCGTATTTTTTAACAAATTGTTCGCACTCGTTTACGTCGTTCCAGTGGTCGATGCCATCGACCTTGATTCTCTTTTTGTCGGTACGTCCTTTGTTATTCTTGTGCTTAACCTCGAGGAACGTGAGGTTGCTGTCTTCGTAAGTGCGCACTCGCACCTTAATTCGGTCGGCACGTCCGTTGTGATGATCCATATACATCGTATCGCCCACAGTATCAAAGTAGACCGTGCGATAAGGGCTTATTCTCTTGCCATTCAGTTCTTGCACGAAATAACTGTCCTTAACCATCTTGAGCAGTCGCGCAAGTTGAGTTCGGTTGGCAACATACTTGTTGTCCAGTCTGTTCATCAACTTTATTCCCGACATCTGTTCAAGTGATATTGGCTTCAGTTCTGCCAATTCGTGTAAGAAATTCTGTGACATTATTATTGTATATTTTTTGATTTTACTTCTATGGTTATTATGCCCTTATAACGCACAAACCATCGCTAAAATTGTTTCCAATATACTAAAAAAATCTCAAAATTCGTTATTTTTTCGCATTTTTTCTTTCGAATGAATATTTCCCGGATTGATATTCATCATTTCCGGCATTCTCCGCACACATTATCTTTTAAATATTTTACACTATACATTTGGAAAGTATCAAAAAAATCGATACATTTGCGTCCTATTATTCATGAACAATTAAATTCAACCTATAAAAATGATTGATGTAAAGGAATGTCTCAATGACGTGACAGAGAAAATGGATATGGCAATAATGTTCCTCGACGAGCAACTTTCGCATATCCGCGCAGGTAAGGCAAACGTTAAGATTCTCGACGGAATCCGTGTTGACTCTTACGGACAGATGGTTCCGCTTAACGGCGTAGCATCAGTAACTACTCCAGACGCACGCACCATTGCCATCAAGCCATGGGACAAGTCTATGTTCAAGGTTATCGAGAAGGCTATCCTCGACAGCGAGGTAGGCATCACTCCCGAGAACAACGGCGAAATTATCCGCCTTGGCATACCGCCATTGACCGAGGAACGACGCAAACTGCTTGCCAAGCAATGTGCAAAAGAGGCGGAGACTGCAAAGATAAGCGTGCGCAATGCCCGCAGAGATGGCGTTGACAAGTTGAAGAAGGGCTTGAAAGACGGTCTTGCAGAGGACGTTGAGAAGGACGCTGAAGGCGACTTGCAGAAGATTCACGACAAGTTTATCAAGAAAATCGACGATATGCTTGCCGAGAAGAATAAGGAAATAATGACAGTATAGGCTTATTTTGAACGGTTTAGTCATAAGAAATACTGGAAGTTGGTACACCGTCTATACAGACGATGCCCAACTTATTGATTGCAAGATAAAAGGCAACTTCCGTCTTAAAGGTATACGCAGCACCAACCCCATTGCCATTGGCGACCGGGTGGAGATTATCACGAACTCCGACGGAACTGCGTTCATAAGCAATATCGAAGACCGACGAAACTACATCGTCAGGAAGGCCTCGAATCTTTCAAAACAGAGTCACATATTGGCATCGAACATAGATTGCTGTTTCTTGATAGTTACCGTAAACTATCCGGAAACAGCAACTACTTTTATCGACCGTTTCCTTGCATCTGCCGAGGCGTACCGCATTCCGGTCGTGCTGGTTTTCAACAAGATAGACCGATACAACGAGGACGACCTCAGGTATCTCGACGGAATGATAAACCTCTACACCTCAATAGGATACGAATGCATGAAGGTGTCGGCTCTGAACGGCGACGGAATTGACGAACTCCGCCAGAAACTCGAAGGCAAAATCACCCTCTTCAGCGGCAACTCGGGCGTTGGCAAGAGCACGCTGATAAACGCAATCCTCCCAGACCTCAACGTAAAGACTGGCGACATATCCGAATATCACAACAAGGGTATGCACACCACAACCTTCAGCGAGATGTTTGCAATCTCAGACGGCGATTACCGCAAGGGAGCGCTCATAGACACTCCAGGAATAAAGGGTTTCGGTACTTTCGACATGGAAAAAGAGGAGATTGGCGGCTACTTCAAGGAAATCTTCGCCATGAGCGAGAACTGTAAGTTCGGATGCCAGTGTACTCACACGCACGAGCCGGGATGCGCCGTCCGCACAGCCGTAGAGCAACATCTGATAAGCGAAAGCCGATATACATCGTATCTTTCGATGCTCGACGACAAGGAAGAGGGCAAATATCGCAGCGGATACTGATATGTTTAATCATATTCTTGCATCGTTCGCGCACTTTACCGCTCTGCCATTCGGAAAACTGAAGAACATTCCGGAAGACTGCAAGGCAAAAGCCTTCGATTTTTGGAGTCTTGTCGGCTGGTTCACTGGCGGAAGCATGGCGATTGTCTACATTCTGGCAAGCCGGTTGGTTTCGCATCCGGTGGCTCTGATGCTCGCCATCGCTGCACGAATCGCCATCACTGCTGGGCGCGAAGAGAAAGGGTTGAAAACGCTGTCAGCCAAAGCCGGCATAGACGGAAGTATCGTGCTAATTGTCTACTTCTTGCTAATGTTCATAACGCTGAAGGAACTGCCTTCAATCTGGCTTCCGTGGCTTATGATTTCGGGAGATTGTCTTTCGAAATACTGCGCATCGTTCTCGGTAGATATTTTGAAGCCAGACTCAGACGGCACAGACAGATACGACAAGAAAAGCGCTGCAACAATAATTGCCGGAACTTTGTTCGGCTTCGCACCGCTGTTACTCACATTGCCCGAAATGTTCTGGATTGTAGGCTTTGCACCTATCATCACTTCGGCTCTGCTGCTCTGCATCATGAGCATGAGGCAACATCGGTTTTGCAACGGCGACGAGGGTGCAATATTTCTCATTAGCGAACTAACATTCTACATTGCTGCGCACAGCCTTATCTTTACGAACTCGCTTCAGCAGCATCTTTAAAATAAAAAACAATTAAAAAATAATGAATACATACTTTATTAGACATACATCTGTTGACGTGGCGCCGGGCGTGTGCTACGGTCGATCGGATGTTCCCCTCAGCGACACGTTCGAGGAGGAAGCCTCCCGTACTTTGGAGCAGATAAAAGACATTAAATTCGACAAGGTTTATACAAGTCCGCTGAGTCGTTCTGTTAAACTTGCGACATATTGCGGCTTTCCAAAAGCAGAGCAAGAGCCTCGCATAATGGAACTGGACTTTGGCGACTGGGAAATGCAGAAATTCGACGACATCAAAGACCTTAATCTTGAAAAATGGTATAAAGACTACCTTGACATCAAGCCTGCGGGCGGCGAAAGCTATCAGGACATGGCAGCTCGCGTTGCAAGTTTTATAACCGAACTGCGTCAACAACCATACGAGAATGTGGCAATATTCTGCCACGGCGGCACAATTCTCTGTGCCATGGTTTATGCCGGTCTGCTTAAAATGGAAGGAATGTTCGAACATATTCCGCCATTCGGAAGCGTGACAAAGATTGAACTTTAGAAAACAATATTCAAACAAGATATAAAAGCAAATCCTCTCATCACATTTCGGCGTTGAGAGGATTTTTATGTTTGCAACAAAAACATCAGCGGAGCGACATCTGATTGCCACTCCGCTGCTTCCTGTTTTTATTCTTTCATGTTAGGTACTATCTTTTAGTGAGATACCAGCGTATATTTAGCCGTACATAACCTGAACATTCTTCGCCTGCTTTTTCTCCTGAACACGAATGTTCTTATTACGTTCAATTTCACGGTCAATCTCTTCATAGACAGAGTTGTTGCTCTTGTACTCTGGAACGATCTCCTTCATCTTTCTAACCGTTTCCATATTGTCGTACTGCTTTGAAATCTCAACAAGTTCGTCGATATCCTTGCATACAGCCTCGTAATCATACTCGCGAACCTCGGCAATACGAATCTTCTCGTGGAACGTAGGCTTTGTACCTTCCAACTCGTTGAGAACCTCCTCGTAAAGTTTCTCGCCTTCGCGCAAACCTGTATACTTAATTTCAACATTCTTGGCATTTGAGAGCGCAATCATACGCTTTGCAAGGTCGGCAATTCTCACAGGCTTACCCATGTCGAATACGAAGATTTCTCCACCGTTGCCCTTTGTTCCTGCCTCGAGAACGAGTTTACAAGCCTCTGGAATGAGCATGAAGAAGCGGACAATTCTCTCGTCTGTAACAGTTACAGGACCGCCCTTCTTAATCTGCTCTCTAAATAACGGAATAACCGAACCATTTGAGCCGAGCACGTTTCCAAAACGAGTTGTTACGAACTGAGTTGGCTGAACCGCCGACATAGCGTCGAACTTGTTTTCCGAATCCATACGGAGTTTTCTGTTCAGACTCTGAACGTAAATCTCGCAGATACGCTTTGAACAGCCCATCACATTTGTCGGATTCACAGCCTTGTCGGTAGAAACCATCACGAACTTCTTAACACCATACTTAACGCTAAGGTCGGCAATGACTTTTGTTCCGTAGATATTGTTCTGTACAGCCACACTTGGATTGTCCTCCATCATTGGCACATGCTTGTATGCTGCTGCATGGAACACATATTGCGGTCTGAATGAATTGAACACCTTCTCCATGTGCGTTTTGTTACAGATGCTGGCAACCACCGTCGTAGCCTTCACGCCCGGATAATCGCGCGCCATCATCAGACGAATATCGTGTTCCGGAGTCTCGGCTTGATCGATAAGCATCATTGCCTTTGGATGGAACTTAGCCACCTGACGGACAATCTCAGAACCAATAGAACCTGCTGCTCCTGTGATAAGCACTCGCTTGTCTGCCAACAATTCGCCAACCGACTTCAAGTCGACCTTTATCTCTGAGCGTGGTAACAAGTCCTCTACCGAAACTTCTCTTAACTGTAGGTTTTCGTTATCATCTGAAATCTGTCCGTCTTCAACCTTTGCTTCTTTTGCCTGCTGAGCCATGAAAATCTTACAGCCTGCACCTATCAGCACGTTCTGTATTTCCTGATTGTTGCGGAATTCATCAACACACTGCGGACTAACCAAAATACCTTTTACACGCGCTTTCTTGATAATGTCTGCAAGATCGTCGTTAGGATTGTAGACTTTACAGCACATTAGGCGAGCGTGTCTCAGTCTCGTGTCAGAAGAAATGAATCCCTTCAAGACAAATCTGCGTGGTCGCTGAGTGCGGATATTCTTGGCAAGTCCAACACCATCAGACTCCCTGGCATAGATAAACACACGGAGCGTTCTCGAATCGAGCGTAGAAACCTCGTAGAGCACCTTTACCATTACGCGTATGCCCCACATAACCATTGTTGCAAGCACCATTGTTATAAGTGTCTCGGCACGCGACAATGCAGACAAAGCAGCAATACCCTCTTCCTTCATTATAGACGAAACAAGAA
Organism: Bacteroides sp. Ga6A2; assembly: GCF_000702225.1. Lineage (NCBI taxonomy): Bacteria > Pseudomonadati > Bacteroidota > Bacteroidia > Bacteroidales > Bacteroidaceae > Bacteroides > Bacteroides sp. Ga6A2. The sequence continues at coordinate 19,844 of NZ_JNKX01000038.1, forward strand.
GTGCCAATGCCAATGTTACAACATTTGCATAAGCAACCTTAAGCAAATCGTCGAAAGATGAATAGCGCACAATGCCCGAATAAGTGCTGTACATTCGAGCACCGACCATACCAAGCAGCGAGTAAACAGCCATCGTCGTTATAACATCAAAGCGGTTCTCCAACAAAACCATTGACTTGTGAATCATCCAATAGGTAAATATACCAATAAAAAAGATGACCACGCTATCCAACAATAATATGCACCAATATGGCAGCGCATCCTTGCAGAAATACCATCCTGTTATTCTTCTTATAGGACTCATATTCGTACTTAAATTTAAAGTTTGTTCTTTTTCCTTTTTATTTTTCCATCTTGTTTTTCAAAGCCATTTTCATTACTTGTAAGCTCCGTCTTTGGCTTCAAGTATTGTGCTGCTTTCGTGTACTATCACGCTATGCCAAACGCCTTGCGGGACTTGTATTCCGAATTTCTTTTCGCGAGGACAGATGCGATAACGCGCCTTTTCTGTATAATCAGATTCTCCGTTATTGTTTGGGTGTTCTTCGTACAGTATCCAGTCGAGACATCCGTCAAGACAGACAACGGTTTCCGATGTGTCGGTGTGCCGATGTATTGGGACTTTCGTTCCCGGTTCGAGCGCATTGAGCATTCGCTGCGATGTATCGCCCGGAGTCGTTCGCAAATCGAAGTTCATGCGAAGACGTTCGTTTTCTTTAGCCTTCACGTGCAACACGGAAAGCAAGTCATCATCTATTATTTGTACATCCATAGTATAATCTTAACCCAGCAAAAACAAATTATAAACAAATGTTCGCCAAACCCTTATATAGTCTGTTTCTTCTAATATATAGAAAGGTTGAATTTCGGGTGTAAAGGTACATAAAATATTTAAAATTCACGATTTTACTATGACTATTTTTTCATCAAAGACAATATTCTTGATTTAGGTTAACCGCGCTTCAAAAGTAGGTCCTTTACTTATTTTATTGAGTTTCAAGCAAAATCATCTGTAGTACAAGACAAAGAAAGAGAGCCGTTTCGCTATCCTTTCAGAAACGAAACGGCTCTCTTTCAACAAAATATCTTACTTTAGTTTATCGCCATTTATAACGACTTTCTTCAGAGTAAGATTCTCGATTATGCTCTTGTCGAGATCGCCATTCTTTGTTGTAACATTGAACTTCTCGAACAAGAAATCTTTTAGTTTATACTGGCCGTCAGCCTTCTCCAAGTTAAAGACGACCTTGCTATTTACGTTGATGTTGCGCATAATGATGTTCTGCGAATAAGACATCGGTGTATCTTTGCGACCCTTCAGGTCGAAGAACTGAGTCCAAGGGCGCACAACAAGTACGTTGTCAACATCGCCGGTAATGTCCTCAACCGTGATGTATTCATACATTTGCGGAGTATCGGGACGCATCTTGAGCCATAGCAATCGGCTTGCCTTGTCAATCTTGCATCGACGAACGATGATGTTCTTGTCGTGAATGCTCTCGCTTCCACAGGTAAGCGCGCCGTGGCAGAATCCGTAGTTACAGTCTTCGATGATGATATTCGTGTTCTCACCATTGTTCTCGTCCTTGTCTGCCCAAGGGCCTTTTCCGCCCTTCAGCGCAACGGCGTCGTCGTTTACCGCCATGTAACAGTTTTTAATCAGCACGTTATTGCAAACGTCTATATCAACGGCATCGGTACTTGGAGCCTTTACAGGAGATGCAGGAGAAGTGATTGTTAGTCCGAGCAACTTGACGTAGTTTGAACGATAAAGATGGGTTGTCCAGAAAGGTGAATTCTTCAATTTAACACCAGCGATGAGAACCTCGTTGCTATTCGAAACATATACGAGTCGTGGGCGAAGTTCTTCCATGTTCGTACACTTAGGATTAACTTTTCTTCTGAGCCAAAACGACTTCCAATAGCGCAAGCCGTTACCGTCGAGAGTGCCTTCGCCCGTCAGTTTAAATCCGTTTACGTTATCAACATTGATGAGCGCAGCAAAATAGTCGAGCGTCTGACCTTCCATTCTGGTCTTCATAATCGGAAAATTGCTGATGTCATCGCTTCCTTTTATAGTCGCACCTTTCTTCAGATGAAGGTTTGTGCCTTGACGGAAGAAAAGCGAGCCGCTGAGGAAAGTTCCTTCGGGAACAACAATAACGCCTCCACCCTCTTGAGCCGCCTTGTCGATAACAGCCTGAATCCTCTCTGTCTGAATAATAGTACTGTCGTTAACCACTCCATAGTCTGTGATGACGTATGCCCTGCCCTGCTCTGCCAATGTCGGAACTGAGATGTTTCTGAACCATTCAGGAATTACGGTTCCGTCTGGGAACTTGTCATCGGCAGCCACAGACTTGACCGTAGCCATCGCCACCAATCCTAATAAGAATAAATGCTTTAGTTTCATATTTCGATTATAATCAATGATATCCGTTTTTAATAACCTTTGGCAAAGCGCAAAACATCTGCCAGCAACTACGCATTGCCACAATTGTAGCAAAGATAATGCATTATTTTTACATTATAATAAGAGTGAATGTTTTTTTTACTATCTTCGCCCCACATTAACATTGATTTATGGCTAACAAGGAAAAAACAGTATACGTTTGCAAAGAATGTGGCTACGACTCGCCTAAATGGATTGGAAAATGTCCTGCCTGCGGTGCATGGAACACTTTTGTGGAGCAGGTTGTAAGGAAAGAAAGCAACTCGTCGGCGGCTGCAAGCAGATACGCATCGAGCGACAGCGTGCTTCACCCGAATGGAGCAAAGCCTGTGAGATTCAGTCAGATTCAGGGTGGCGAAGACCCGCGAATTGACATGCGCGACAAAGAACTGAACCGCGTTCTTGGCGGCGGATTGGTGCTCGGAAGCATGGTTCTGCTCGGCGGTGAACCGGGAATCGGAAAATCTACGCTCGTTCTGCAAACGGTGCTCAACCTGCCAGACATGAAGATTCTGTATGTCAGCGGAGAAGAAAGCGCACGACAACTCAAACTTCGAGCCGAAAGACTTATTGCCAGAATGCCGGGCAGAGACATCAACGAACTCGAAAATCTGTATATCATAAGCGAAACATCGCTCGAACAGATTTACACTCACGTCAAGAATGTCCTTCCAGAGATTCTAATCATCGACTCTATCCAGACCATAAGCACCGAGGCGGCAGAAAGTTCGCCGGGAAGCATCAGTCAGGTGCGCGAATGTGCGGCATCAATCCTGAAATTCGCAAAGGAAAGCAACACGCCGGTGATAATGATTGGGCACATAAACAAGGAAGGAACTTTGGCAGGTCCGAAGGTTTTAGAGCACATCGTAGATACTGTTATTCAGTTCGAAGGCGACCAACACTATATGTACCGTATTCTGCGAAGCATAAAAAACCGCTTCGGAAGTACTTCGGAACTCGGAATATACGAGATGCAGCAGAGCGGCCTTCGCGAGGTGAACAACCCTTCTGAGTTGCTTCTGAGCAAGGACAGCGAAGGATTGAGCGGAGTGGCTATTGCCAGCGCTATTGAAGGCGTTCGTCCGTTCTTGATTGAGACGCAGGCTCTGGTGAGCACGGCGGCATACGGAACGCCACAGCGCAGCGCGACGGGCTTCGACAACCGAAGACTTAACATGCTTCTCGCCGTTCTGGAAAAGCGCGTGGGCTTTAAACTGATGCAGAAAGATGTGTTCATTAACATTGCCGGTGGACTGCGCGTTACCGACCCTGCCATCGACCTCTCGATTATCGCCGCCGTTCTGAGCAGTAACGTAGACACAGGCTTGGACCACGACATCTGCATGTGCGGCGAAGTGGGTCTGAGCGGGGAAATCCGCCCTGTAGCTCGCATTGAGCAGCGCATAGCCGAGGCAGCAAAACTCGGATTCAAACAGATTATCATTCCGCAGCACAACTTGCAGGGACTCGACAGAAACAAGTTCGACATCGAGATTATTCCAGTAAAGAAGGTAGAGGAAGCTTTGCGTGTATTGTTCGGGTAACATCCCACTTCAGAAAAAAATCCCAGTCGTTTTTTCATCGAACGACTGGGATTTTTCTTTATTTTCCTACTGGATGATTCAGCAGCGGAACTTGCGTTTCTTTCAGACCGAGAGCCGATTTTATGGCATCGACATTCATTGTAGCGCGGGCAACGGTGTTGAGCGATGCAGCCGCACAATACAAATAAATGTTCTGCGAAACATATCCGGCATCCATTGCAGAAAGAACCTCGGCATTGCCCTTGAACTTGCTTGTGTCAGAAACAAGCAGAAGGAACAGCGGAGCGTTCTTCATAAAATCCTGACGCCCGGCAACATCTGCTCTGATATCCTTGTCGGTTACCTGAGTAAGCGTGTTTTTTGCCGCATCATAGAGATACGTTCCGTCCGACTTTACGACATAGACCAAGATGTCCTGCACGTTCATTGCCGAAGGAGCAGTTCGGTTATTGTTCTCGGGGCGGTTAATTCCGTTTGCAGCCCAAAGCAGATTGCTCACTTCCTGCTGCGAAAGTTGAGTTGCAGCAAACTCTCTTACCGTCTTACGGTTCTTCAAAGCCTGCATCAGGGTCATTTTGTTGTCCAGATTAGGCTTTGGCAACTGAATCTTTTTTGAAGATTGTGCACTGCTGCTCAGCGAACATCCGAGCAACAGAGCCACTAAAATTTTCTTGAACATAAATCTCTGAATGATTTATTTCAACTCAAGAGTTACGATTGAGTGTGCAGGCATCTTGACTGTCAGCATATTCTTCTTAACCTTTGCGTCCTTAAATACGGCTGGCTTGATAACGTCTGGCTTCTCGAAGCTGTTAAATTCAGCAACGTTCTTGCAGTTAAGAATTGTTCCGTTTACAGTCTTCACATTCAGTTTGTCGAAGTTGAGAGTAACCTCCGCACTCTTTGTCAAGTCGACATTTGTAAGGCTTACGTGTGTAACACCGTCTTTTACAGAAACCGTAGAACTGATGCTGTTTAGAGTTCTGTCGCCCTCATTCTTACGCTCGTTGCGTGTTGTGCGTGACTCGCAAGTGATATCAACAGGAATGTACTTTGCATCCTGATGAACGTTGTACATCTGGAATACATAGTAAGTTGGAGTGAGCACCATCTTGTCCTCCTTTGTAAGAATCATACTCTGAAGCACGTTAATAACCTGAGCGATGTTTGTCATCTTTACGCGGTCTGTGTACTTGTGGAAGATGTCGAGACTCAAAGATGCAACCATTGCGTCGCGCATAGTGTTCTGCTGGAAGAGGTGTCCCGGATTGGTGCCGTCCTCAACATCCCACCATGTTCCCCACTCATCTACAAGAAGGGCAACCTGCTTCTTTGGGTCGTACTTATCCATTATCTTTATATGCTTCTGAAGAAGCGAGTCGATTCCGCAGCACTTGCCAAGACACCAGTAGTAATCATCGTCGGTAAACTTTGTAGCCTTGCCCTTGCTGCCGTTCCATCCAAGAACGGTGTAGTAGTGAAGTGACAATCCGTCCATCTTTCTTCCAACGTTCTTCATCAGAACTTCAGTCCAGTTAAGGTCGTAGTCGCTTGCACCACTGGCAATCTTGTAAAGTTTGTTTCCGTTAAACTCGCGGCAATATGTTGAATATCTGCGATAAAGGTCGCCGTAATATTCTGGACGCATGTTACCACCGCAGCCCCAACTTTCATTACCAACGCCGATGTACTTAACGTGCCAAGGCTTCTCGCGACCGTTAGCCTTACGAATCTTAGCCTGAGGTCCGTCCTCGGCAGTCATGTACTCAACCCACTTTGCCATCTCCTCAACAGAGCCGCTACCTACATTAAGGCTTACATAAGGCTCGCAGCCAAGGATTTCGCAAAGATTCAGGAACTCGTGAGTACCGAAACTATTGTCCTCGACAGTTCCGCCCCAGTTATTGTTTACCATGCGTGGGCGATTCTCTTTCGGACCGATGCCGTCTACCCAGTGATACTCATCGGCAAAACAGCCGCCCGGCCAGCGAAGAACAGGAACTTTCAAGTCCTTCAACGCCTTTACTACATCATTTCGGTATCCGTTTGTATTCGGAATCTTAGAATCCTCACCAACCCAAAGTCCTCCGTATATACATGAGCCAAGATGCTCGGCAAACTGACCGTAAATCTCCTTTGGAATTACGTTTCCTTCTGTGCTGTTATGTACTGCTACAGTTGCTTTTTGCTGAGCGAAGGCTGTAGTACCCATTCCGAACAGCAGCGATGCTAAAATGATTTTGAATTTCATGTTATTTGTTATATGTATTTTGTATTATTTCAATCCTTCGAGAAGTCTCTTCAGAACAACGGTTGCCGAAATCTCGCGATTTGCAGCCTCTGGAATCACGAGCGATGTCTCAGCCTCAATGACATCGTCGCTAACAATCATGTTGCGGCGAACAGGCAGACAGTGCATAAAGTAAGCATTGTTGGTTACAGCCATGTGTGCAGAATCTACCGTCCAGCTCATGTCCTGAGAGAGAACCTTTCCGTAGTCATCGGGATTTGTAACGCCCGGACAACTCCAGTTCTTTGCATAAACGAAGTCTGCGCCTTCGAGAGCCTTCATCTGGTCGTACTCCACACGGGCATTGCCAACAAACTTAGGATCGAGTTCGTATCCCTTTGGATGAGTTACGACAAAATCGACATCGGCAGCGTTCATCCACTGTGCAAAAGAATTAGGAACAGCCTGAGGCAATGCCTTTGGATGAGGAGCCCATGTCATTACGACCTTTGGACGTGCTGTCTTCTTATACTCCTCTATTGTAATCAAATCGGCAAAACTCTGCAACGGATGAACGGTTGCGCTCTCCATGAAGAACACAGGCTTGCCACTATATTTAATGAACTGGTTCAGAATTTTCTCCTCGTAATCGTCCTTGCGACTCTCGAAAGTAGCGAACGAACGAACTCCGATGATATCGCAATAGCAAGCCATCACCGGGATGGCTTCGAGAAGATGCTCGCTCTTGTCGCCGTTCATCACAACACCGCGCTCAGTCTCGAGTTTCCATGCGCCCTGATTAACATCGAGCACGATTACGTTCATACCAAGATTCATGGCTGCCTTCTGCGTGCTCAGACGGGTACGAAGGCTATTGTTGAAAAAGATGAGCATGGCAGTCTTGTTCTTGCCAAGTTCCTGATACTTGAAACGGTCTTTCTTTATCTCTGCGGCTTCTTGAAGCGCAAGCTTCAAATCGCCCAAATCTTCTACATTTTGAAAATAGCGCATAGTTGTTATTCTTTATTGATTATAAGCAAATTTATAGTATTTCATTCCCTCGCCGTATAGGTTCACTCCCATACTAATCGTGTCGCCGTCAGCAAGTTGATACTGCTTAAGCGGAACGGAAAGATATGCCCTGTGAGTGTAATATTCGGCATCTTCGCCACGGTTGTGATAGAGTCTAAGAGACACAAGCCGATGTTCGCCGGAAACAGAAATTGAATCTTGTCCGAAGTGAAACGAGTGAGCCTCGCCTGCCCCTTCAATCTGAAGGACGATGTTAATATATCCTGCCGAAAGCCAGATGCCCTGCATCCTAACCGAATCGGTCTTGAATCCGCCTTTTATGTGGTTCGACGGAACAGGAACGGGCGAAATCGTCTTTGTTGTGTTGTACAGATAGATGCTCGATTCGTCGACAAGTCTGTACTGAGCCACGACACGATAGAGCGTGTCCTTCTTATATCCGCCCGACGCGTTACTTACCGAATAACTAATGCCGTCGCCATCGTTCATCTTCTCGATTGTTCCGCTTTTGTCGGTAATCACATCGGCAAAACTCGTAAGCACATCAGGATATCTGCCGCCGTCGTTTTCATCATCGCAGGCAACAATCATCATCAGCAGGCAAAGACACAGACAGATTCTCTTCATGGCATCATTTTGGTCTTACCTGTCCGTTGCCCTTTATTATCCACTTGTAGGTGCATATTTCCTCAAGGGCCATAGGACCTCGGGCATGCATTTTCTGGGTGCTGATGCCGATTTCTGCGCCAAGTCCGAACTGCGCTCCGTCGGTAAACGATGTAGGAGCGTTGGTATAGACACATGCGGCATCGACCACGCGACTGAATTTGTCGGCGCGGGCTAAATCTTCGGTTATGATGCACTCGCTGTGGCGCGAACTATTCTTGCGGATGTAAGCCAAAGCCTCATCGAACGTAGCAACAACTTTCAGAGCCATCTTATAGTCCTGAAATTCGGTACCAAAACTATCGGCTGTGGCATGCTGAAGAAGTTCGGCTGGATAAGAGCCGCTGAGCGCAGCATAAGAAACCTCATCGGCATAGATGATGACGTTTTCATTGGCTAGCGGAGCACACAACTCCGGTATGTCGGCCAATCGGCTTTCGTGAACAAGCGCGCAGTCGAGTGCGTTGCAGACGCTTACTCTTCGGGTCTTTGCGTTGTTTATTATAGCCTTGCCTTTCTCCAAGTCGCCAAACTCATCGAAATAAGCATGACAGATGCCCGCACCAGTCTCGATAACCGGAACTTTTGCCGTATCGCGTACAAACTGAATCAGTCTTGAACTTCCGCGAGGAATAATCAAATCGACATAATCTACAGCCTCGAGCAACTCGGCTGTTGCCTCGTGAGTTGCAGGAAGAAGTTGGGCAACCATCTCGCTCACGCCAAAACGCTTCAGCACAGTATGAATTACGTTCATTATGGCGCGGTTACTGTCGTCGGCATCCTTTCCGCCCTTCAAGATGCAGGCGTTTCCGCTCTTCAGGCAGAGAGAAAAGACATCGAATGTGACATTAGGACGAGCTTCGTAAACAATTCCGATGACGCCGAAAGGCACGCTCACGCGAGTGATGTCGAGACCGTTTGGCAACACACTATGCTTCAGCACTCTGCCAAGAGGCGACGGCAACTGAGCCACATGGCGCGTATCCGAAGCAATGCCATCGATACGTTCCTTTGTCAGTTTTAGTCTGTCGTACATCGGGTTGGCAGAATCCATTCGTGCCAAATCCTTTGCGTTAGCCTCAAGAATGGCGGTAGTCTGGGCAACGGCTTCGTCAGCCACCGCTAAAAGTATCTCGTTAATGCGCTTGTCGTCCAATTCGGACAACGAGGTGCTTGCCTCGCGAACTGATTCAAAAAGTTTGCTTAATGCCATAATCAAAGTTTAGTCTAAATACAGATAATCGTAATGAACAAGAGGTTTCTGGTCGTGCTTTCCTATAACGTCTCGGGCTTCGTCGGCAGAGCACGATACTTTTCCTACGCCTATTGCCTTGCCCGAATGGTTCACGACCTTGACGATGTCGTCTTTCTCGAAATCGCCTTCAATCTTTACAACGCCAACAGGCAGTATGCTTGCAGCCTTTCTGCCCTTTATCGCCTTCACGGCCTCTTCGTTTAGATGAAGTTCGCCCTTTGCAAATCCGGCAGAGTGCGAAATCCACTTCTTAACGCTCGAAACCTCGTCTTTCCTAGGAATGAAATGAGTAAAAGTTGTCTCTTCGGTGCGTGTTATGAGGTCGACCAAGATATTGTCTTTCTTTCCGTTGGCAATGAAAACGTCGAGACCTTCCTCTGCCACCTTTCGGGCGATGGTTGTCTTCGTAATCATTCCGCCGCGGCCGAAGCCCGACTTCTCGGTCTGAACATACTGGGTGAGGTCTTCGCCCGGATTAACCTCGCGAATCACCCTTGCCTTCGGGTCTGACGGATTTCCTGTGAAGATTCCGTCGATATTGCTCAGAATGATGAGAGCGTCAGCATCCATCATGGTGGCGATGAGTCCCGAAAGTTCGTCGTTATCGGTAAACATCAGCTCAGTAAGCGATATTGTGTCGTTCTCATTAACGATTGGAATAACGCCGTTCTCAAGCATCACCATCATGCAGTTGCGCTGGTTAAGATAATGGCGGCGGGTTCCGAAGTTCTCTTTCATTGTAAGAACCTGCCCCACCGCAATATGGTGTTCCTTAAAGAAATCGTAGTAACGGCGAATGAGTTTTGCCTGTCCCACTGCCGAGAAAAGCTGGCGTTGGTCTACGCTGTCCATCTTTCGCGATACCTTAAGTTCGCTTCGGCCTGAAGCCACAGCTCCCGACGACACAAGGATTATCTCGATTCCGAGTTTGCGAAGTTCGGCCACTTGGTCGACAATTGCCGACATGCGCGTAACATCGAGTGTTCCGTCCTTACGCGTCAGAACATTACTACCAATCTTTACAGTTATTCTTCTATATTTCTGTTCCATTTTCGAATCAAAAAAATATTCAGCAAAAACGTTTTTACTTGTCAACTTTCCTGATGCTGTCGATAATGCGGTCGATGTCCTCTTCCATGCCCTCAACATAGACGATTATCATGAGATACGCCACGGTAGAGTTTTCGGGCGCGAGAGTAATCAGATACACTCCGTTATTGCCGAGGTCGCCCTCAACGATATGCCCTTTAATCTCCGGAAGATTCTTAATCTCGTCTATACCCGACGCATCTTTTATCCCGATGCTTGCGGCAATCATCTGCATCGTCTCCTTCATCTGGTCGGGCTCAAGCCCGTCGCGGTCAATCATCTGCAACGAAACCATATAGTCTTCTGCCGAAACTTCGTACAACTGGGGGGTGTTCTTCCTTATCTGTACAGGCTCAACACTTGTGAAGGCAATGCCTCCTTTTTCCCACACGCAAGCAACGGCTTGGACAGAATCCTGCTCAACCATTTTGCTTTCTTGTGCTACGGCCGGCGCGCTCATGAAAGAAGCCGCCAAAGCCCACAATGCCATGCATTTCATTAAGTTAACTGACGTTAAGATTTTCGTTCTTCTGAATTTGTGTTCAAATTTACGAGTTTTTTGTGATATGGCATTCATTAGCTCAAAAAAACTTAAAAAAAAGTTTGCGTTTCTCATTTTTATACATTATATTTGCGGATGAGGATAATATAAGAAGAAAAGAACTTTTTTTACACTATATAATAATTTATTGTTATGAATACTACGAAGATGAAAAAGGCTGAAAATGACAGGAGACCTGTTGTTTCTACCACTTACGGAATTACTCGTATGAGAGGGATGAGTTGGAATGATATGCGCCGTGCACTTAGTGTAGGTTTGGGCAAAAGATTCTCTGCAACACGCAGATTTGCCTGAAGCTTCGGAAAAAGAAATTTTCAAAAAAAGTCTACTTTGCAAGGAAAATGAATAATCTTTCATTGAAGTAGACTTTTTCTATGCAGAAAACATCTGACAAAAAATATTGCTTGTGCTTAAATTTCATAATACAACTAAAAACATAATCCTAATCCTGCTGTTTGCCATCAGCCAGAATTTGACGGCAAGCGACAAGGTCTCGACACTCGAACGGCGTGCCGACAGTATTATGCGCATAATGGTGAGCGAATACCACAAGCAGTACAAAAAGCCTTTCGAAACCATAAACCTTACCGATTCTACTATCTGGAATACAAGACTTTACAAATTCTGCCAGCAACTGCCCAAAGGCGGAGAACTGCACGTTCACAGCACGGCTCTTCTGGCCTTCGACGACTATTGCAGTTTTTTGGCATCACAGCCAAACATATACATTCAGATTGAGGGGGATAACATCGGACACACTCTCTATCAGACCGATCCTTACGATGTTCCGGCAGGATATCTTCCGGCAAGAACATGTTTGTCTGGCAATTATCTTACGCGCGACAGATGTCTGAAACTATACACTTTCAACGGAGGCTCCCAGCCCAACCCATGGAAAGATTTCCAGCCAATATTCAGAAGGATTTTCAACGGGGCTTTCGGCTCGCCGGAGAACTTCGAAAAATACATGGAAAACGCATTCAACATCTACGTCGAAAACAATATTCAGTTTGCCGAGATAAGAATCGGTTCAACCATGGACCGCGACATTTTTCTAAGCATGGCGGAAATGATAATGAAAGCATGCAACAATGTGCGCAAAAAGGCAGACTTTCATGTCTCGATAATTGGCACTGGCAACAAAGGCTACTCGCTCGAAGAGGTTCAGAAGCGAATTGACAATGTTGCATACGTTCAGCAGCACATAAAAGACACGCTGATGGGCAAATGCAACGTCGTTACTGGATTCGATCTCGTTTCTAACGAAGACTGCAACAATGGTTTTGAATATTATTACGATGTTCTGAAAAAATGCGAGCACGAACATCCCGATTTGAAACTCTATCTTCATGCAGGCGAAACAAAGAACACAAAGAACGACAACATTATGTGGGCTATAAAATTGGGGGCAAAGCGCATAGGACATGCCTTCAACATGTATTTTTTCCCAGATTTATACAACGAAATCAGACAAAATGATATCTGCATAGAGACTTGTCCGCTGAGTAGCGTGAAACTTGGATATTGTTCGGACATGAAATCGCATCCAAGCATCGAATACATTCATTCGGGACTTCCGGCTGCCATTTGCAGCGACGACCCTACAATTTTTGAGCACACGGCTCTTACAGACGATTTCTTTGCCGTAATCGCAGAATGGAATCTCAGTCTAAGCGAAGTTAAGCAACTCTGCATGAACAGCATAACATACAGTTCGCTTTCAAAAAAGGCAAAGAAAAGGATAATGAAAGACTGGAAGAAGCGATGGGCTGAGTTTGTCAGAGGCATCGCAGAGCAAAAATAAAAAACGTGCCCGACAGGCTTATGCAATACTATCGGACACGCTTGTTTTTTTATTTCTTCACTACCTTATCAACATCTACCGTTCCATCAGAATATTTAATCTTGCGAACACTTATGCCTTTTAAAGGCGAAGAAATGCGCTTGCCATCGAGAGTGTAATATTCTATGCTTTCGACAGAACTGTTGTTGAGGACTTTCGCACCAACAGACGTGGCAACCTTGTTATATGTAGGATAATACTCATTTACCGAAGTAATCGCGTTATCGTTTCCGGCACGCACAATATCCTCAACGATACTGTTCAAGTATACCTCGATATTAAGATACCAACCTTTCTCCTTGTCAAGAGTCTTGGTAAGAGCATCGCTCGCATCATTAGGATTCAGTCCGTTTGCTGTCTCCCACTCATCAGGAATTCCGTCGCCGTCTGTATCATATCCGGCAGGACGGGAGTCTGATTTCAAAGCAGGGAAACTTGGAAGCGTTACATCTTCTGTCGTACTTGGGTCGTTGATGTAATCAACAATTCCGGCACGGGCTGTCACCGGACCTATATAAGTTGTAGTTCCAGTCCTTGCCTCCTCGGCATAACGAACGTCTACGGCATCGCGGAAAAGAGATGCACCGCTGTATGCCAGCACTTTATCATAAGCATTTACGGCAGAATGAGTTGTAACATCTCCCGAAGGCTGAGGATTGTCGAGTTTAATTTTAACACAATCAACGCCGCTACCGTTCTTCACATACTCAACCGACGAGCCGTAATAATGATTAGGGTCGACGGTATACCGTTCTCCGTTAATCTCTGGAATACCGCTATCGTATGCAACGCCCTTCCAGTCGTAGTTTGCAGCATCTGTTCCAGCAGCCGTCACATAATTTCCGCTGATGTAATAACGGCTTGTGTAATCAGGGAAAGGATTGTCGCCTGCATTGCTTGCGCTTGCCTTCGAAATCTGAGTCACACGCATCTTGTTTGATGTTGCAGGGCCTGCTTGATAATAGTTGTTGACGATGTTCACATATCCGCCGCCGGGACCTCCGTAGCAACCGTTGCCATTACCCCAGTTATACATCACGCAGTTGCGGAAGTCCACCTGCTCTGCCTGAATAGTATTCTCGTACTTTGTATTGTCGAAATCAGTCCAGTTGTAACGCGCGCCATTGAAACGAGGCACTCTGTTCTGCATGTGCAGAAGGAAATTGTGATGGAACGAGGCTTCCTTTCCGCCCCAGATTCCACCGTAACTGTGCTCGCCCTTTGAGTGTCCCGGATTTGCCAGAGCCTCGCCAAGCGTACACCACTGCATAGTAAAGTTGCGGTTGTCGTAGAAAGAGGCAATCTCATCAATGCTCCAAGAGAACGAGCAATGATCGAGGATGATATTTCTGTGCTGTCGTCCCCATGCTGCGTCCGCACCATCATCGACACTCTTTACCTGTGAACGACGGAAACGAATAAAGCGGACAATAATATTGTCGCCTTTGTTGAAGTTTACCGTGTAATATCGCAGCGTAATACCTTCTCCCGGCGCAGTCTGACCGGCAATTGTGGTATTTGCAGGGATAGGAAGTTCTGAACGCAAATCGATGTATCCGCTCACATCAAACACGATGATTCGAGGCCCCGTTTGGTTTAATGCCCATCTGAGGCAGCCCTTTGTCCCTGCATTATCAGCAAGATTTGTGACATGATAGATTTTTGCAGCCGACGATTCCGTACTTCGTCCGCCTGTTGTTGTGTAGCGTGCATGCCCTTCGGCTCCCGGGAAAGCCGGAACATCATCAGCCATTGCCGGAACAGCCGTAAGCCATGTCAGCGCAGCAATGGCAAATCTCGTTTTTTCTTTCAATTTTAGCATAATAGTAAATTTCTTATTTTTAAAACTTCGCAAATATAAGAAAAATAAATTCGCCTTGCCTTATTTGACTTTATTTTTAACATCCTTTAATAAACAAAAAGCCTGAGGTGAAATCACTTCACCCCAAGCCCATATCTCATAAATTCAAATTCGGAATTATTTTACTTCCCAGATATCGTTAGTCTCAAGAAGTTCTGCAAAGTTATGATACTTCTTAGCTGCCTTAACCTCCTCAATCTGAGCCTCTACTGCATCGTTGTAAGTAGGAGCGTCAACATCACGGATAACACCGAGAGCAACAGGGAAGCCGTCATTGTCGCCCATCAAGGCAAGCTTCAGTTGCAATGTATTGTCCTCACAGTGAGCATCGTGAACAAGGATATCTTTCTCTGTGATACCGTTCTCGCCAATCTTTACAACCTTCAACCCGAAGCCATCCTGAACAAGACCGAACTCGCGGTTCTCACCGAAAATCAACGGTTCGCCATGCTTTACGTAGATGGCATTCTTTGCACGACCTGCCTTATCATAAACAGACTCGTGTGTTCCGTTGTTGAAGATAACGCAGTTCTGAAGAATCTCGCAAACTGCTGCACCCTTGTGGTTGTAAGCAGCCTTCAAGATGTCAACTGTTGCAGCAGCATCGGTGGCAACGGCGCGAGCGAAGAAGTGACCGCGAGCACCAAAGCAGAGTTCGGCTGGGCGGAATGGATCCTCAACAGTTCCGTAAGGAGATGACTTACTTACGAATCCGCGTGGAGATGTTGGAGAATACTGACCTTTTGTAAGACCATAGATTCGGTTGTTCAACAGAATCATGTTAAGGTCGATGTTACGACGGTTTGCGTGGATAAAGTGGTTACCACCGATAGCCAAGCCATCGCCATCGCCACTAACCTGCCATACAGTAAGCTTTGAGTTTGCAACCTTTGCTCCTGTTGCAATGGCAGCAGCACGACCGTGGATTGTATTCATGCCATAAGTAGCCATGTAGTGTGGCAAACGGCTTGAACAACCGATACCCGAGATAACCGCAGTATCGTACGGTGCTACACCAATCTCAGCCATTGCCTTCTGAAGAGATGCAAGAAATGCGTGGTCGCCGCATCCCGGACACCAGCGTGGCTGGCCCTTCTTAAAATCCTGAATTGTATATGCCATAATCGTAAAGTCTTAATTATTTGTTATAGATTTCAGTGAAGGCCTCAACCAACTCGTTTACAACGAAAGGCTGACCCTTTACTTGGTTGAACTGATATGGAACGAATCCATCTACCTTCATGCGAAGGAATGCAGCAAGCTGACCCATGTTCTGCTCGGCAACGACAACCTTCTTGTACTTCTTCAGAACCTCTGAAGCATTCTTTGGAAGTGGGTTGATGTACTTGAAGTGTGCCATAGCAACCTTCTTTCCGCTTGCGTTCATCTCTTCCATAGCAGCACGCAGATGACCGTATGTGCCACCGAAGCCGACGATAAGCAACTCAGCATCCTTGTCGCCGATAACCTCAAGGTCTGGAACAACGATATTATTAATCTTAGCCTGACGCTTGCGAGTCATCAAATCGTGGTTCTCTGGATTTGTTGAGATTGCGCCAGTCTTGTCGTCCTTCTCCAAACCACCAAGAATGTGCTGGAATCCTTCACGACCCGGAACAGCCCAATAGCGAGTACCATTCTCGGCACGCATGTATGGAGTCCATGTACCCTTCAGTTCCTCAGGAACGTATGGAGGGTTGATTGCAGGGAACTCAGCAAGGTTTGGCAACTTGAACGCGCCAGAACCGTTTGCAACGTAAGCATCGGTAAGAAGAACGACAGGAGTCATGTGCTCGAGCGCAATCTTACAAGCATTGTATGCAGCGTCGAAACAGTCGGTTGGAGATGTTGCTGCGATTACAGGAAGCGGAGACTCACCATTACGGCCAAACAAGCACTGAAGCAAGTCGGTCTGCTCGCTCTTTGTTGGAAGACCTGTTGCAGGACCACCACGCTGAACGTCGAGAACAACAAGAGGCAGCTCCATGATTACAGCAAGGTTCATAGCCTCTGATTTCAAGCAGATGCCAGGACCTGATGTTGAAGTTACGGCAAGAGCACCTGCGAATGATGCACCTACGGCTGAAGCACAGCCGGCAATCTCATCCTCACACTGAACTGTTGTAACGCCAAGGCTCTTGTGCTTAGAAAGTTCGTGAAGAACGTCGGTTGCAGGAGTGATAGGGTATGAACCAAGGTAAAGTTTCAAGCCAGCCTTCTCAGCAGCAGCGATGAAACCGTATGCTGTAGCCTTGTTACCTGTAATATCCATGTAACGTCCCGGCTCCTTAACCTTAGTCTCGATGCGATATACGTTAGCAGCAGAACTGTGAGTATTGTGTCCGAAATCGTAACCTGCCTGAATAACCTTGATGTTAGCCTCGGCAACACCCGGCTTCTTTGCAAACTTCTCCTTCAGGAAGTTGAAAGCTATGTCGAGGTCGCGGCTGAACAGCCAGCAAACCAATCCAAGAGCGAACATGTTACGGCACTTCAGCATTGACTTGTTGTCCATACCGCTATCTGCCAAGCAATCCTTAACCATCTGTGTGATGTTACAAGCAATAACGCGGTCTGGGTCGATGCCCATTTCACCAAGATAGTCAGGAGTCTTGAAGGCAGCCTTCTCCAAATCCTTCTCCTGGAAAGAATCAGTATCTATAATGATGGTAGCATTTGGCTTAGCGTACTTGTACTGTGTTTTCAAAGCAGCGGCATTCATTGCCACCAAAACGTCACAAAAGTCGCCGGGAGTATAAACCTTGCCAGCACCGATGTTTACCTGAAAGCCAGATACACCAGTAAGCGAACCTTGCGGGGCGCGGATATCTGCCGGATAGTCAGGGAAGGTGCTGATACTGTTACCTACAGTTGCTGAAACCGTAGAGAAGATGTTTCCGGCCAACTGCATTCCGTCGCCAGAATCTCCCGAGAAGCGAACAGCTACGCTGTCAAGCTCCTTAATTTCCAAATTTTCTGCCATATTTTTGATATTTGGTTTACTATATTATTAGTACAAACAAAATTCACTTTGCAAAAATCGCAAAGTTTTTCCATTTAACAAAATGTTTTAAAGCATATTCTTTCATTATTCAACAAAAAAGGACGCTTTTCTTATAAAGCGTCCCGTTTTTCGTATGTTTACTTACATTTTATTCATATTTTAATCATCAACGTTTCCATTGTAATCTGGCTGACCCTCAGCACCATCCGGCTGTGGCTTGCCTTTCTTTGCCTTTGCACGCATGTTTCCGAAGCTGTAGCTAAGCTGAATAGAGAAACGACGTCCGCCTCGCCAGCTCTCCGAATCCTGAGTATAGCCGTTTCCGCTTGTGATGCTGCGCATCTTTCGGCTGTCGAGAAGGTCGCGGGCGTTGATTGCAACGGTGAATTTCTTGTCGAAGAATGTCTTGCGCAATCCAAGGTCGAGCATGTAGCTTGACTTTCTCTTTCCTTGAGTAATAACTCTCTCGGCATCGTATCGGCCTGTTGCCTGAAACGAAATGCTGTAAGGAAGCATGAAACTTGCCATCATCTGGGCGTTCCACGAGAAGTTGTCATCGCTCAAAACCGTTACGGTCTGAGGCATTCCGTTGTCGAGGATATAGTTGAAGTTTCCGCCATCGAGTTTATAGTAGAACAGGTTCAGCGTTGTCGTAAGGTCAAGAATTTTGAACAGTTTGTTCTTGCTGATTATTTCAACTCCCGAGCTCAACGACTTGGCGATGTTCTCGTTTGTTGAGTATCTGATTCCGTCGAGAACATAGCTGATGTTCTGAATAACATCGGTTGTAGGGCGATAATACCCAGAGAACGACAACGTGTGAGCCTCCCAGTTCTTGATGTAGTTCAACTCGAACGAATTTGTGTACTCCGGAGTAAGTTGCGGATTTCCGTACGAGATATTTGTTGAGTCGCTAATGTTCTTGAACGAGTTCATCTGTCCGCCCCAAGGTCTACTCAGACGACGGGTGTAGTTAACCTGCAACTCCTGATTGTGCGGCAACTGATAACTCAAGAATGCCGTTGGGAACAGCGCAAAATAGTCTTTCTTGAATCGTGTAGGATCAACGTTCAGAAACTCCTGCTCATAGCTTCGGCTCTCGGCATCGACCTTCCAGTACTCGCCTCTCAAGCCAAGCTGATAGCCGAACTTCTCGCCTATACGGCTCTGGAAGTTTGCATATACGGCATGTATGTCCTGATTGTAGACGAATCGGTTGTAAAGACTCTTGATGATATCGGTCTTAGCCAAATCTGAATATGTAAATACAGGGCTGTTCTCTTTCGAAAGACGGCCGTTGTATCCAGCCTCGACTTTGCCTGCGCTTCCTATCGGCTGCTCGTAGTCGAGCTTTATCTCCCAGTTCTTAGGATTTATCTTCGTATCCTGAGACTGAAGGCTGTTCACCTTATCGCCGCCAACGAACTGCGTGTTCTGAGTGTACGAAGTCTCCATATCAGAGTTGAAACCGCTTCGGCTTACGTTGAAATCGAGCGTATGACTTGTCTTCCACTCGTGGCGATAGCCGAAATCAAAGTGGTTCATATTCATGTCGCTTATATTGTGAGTGAAGCGGTCGCGAGTGTACTCGCTTCCGATATAGTCGATGTTGGTGCGGCGATGACCGTGACCGAACATTCCCATATAACCCAAACTGATATCGTCTTTCTTTGTGAAATGCCAAGTGAATCCGGCACGCACAAATACGTTGTTGCCAATGTTCTTTCCTTTCGAATCTGAATTCAAGAAGCCTGTCTGATTTCCGTTTTCACCAAGATATGTACGGTTTGACACCGTTCCGTTCTTGTGAACGCGATGTCCGTAGCCAACATTAGCATAAGCATCGAACACACCGCTGCTGTAGTTGATGTTTGCTCCCAGACGACCGCCGCCCGTACTCAGACCACTTGCCTTTACACCGCCGTAATATCCGGCTTTGCGATCGCGCTTCAGAATGATGTTGATGATTCCGGCACTTCCTTCAGGACTGTACTTTGAAGATGGGTTTGTTATGACCTCAATCTTCTCGATACTCTCTGCCGGCATCTGCTGAAGGATGTCGCCACGATTGTCGCTGGTCATACCCTGCGCCTTGCCGTTAATCCAGATTGTAACACTCTGGCTTCCGCGCAGCGACACGTTACCTTCCGAATCTACTTCGACAGACGGGATTGTCTCCAACGCCTCGCTTGCAGAGCCGCCTACGGCTGCAAGGTTCTGGTCGAGATTGAAAACCTTCTTGTCGATGTCTAGTTTCATCGAACTCTTCTGTGCCACAATATTTACCTCTTGCAATGTCTTGCTGTCTTCTTGCAGAATGATGCTGTGAAGGTTTACACTATGGTTGTTCTGTGCAGACAGAGTAAAATCGCGGTTCACGCTTACATATCCCATGTACGAAACACTAAGGGTGTATGTTCCGTCGCCCAATCCGTCGATGTTAAAATTACCTTCAAGATCGGAAATAGTACCTTTGATAAGATTCTTCTGTCCTTTTTTGTAAACGCTAAGATTTACGAACTCTATCGGTTGCTTAGCCTTGTCTACTACCTTTCCCTTCACATTTCCAGCTACAATATCATTTATTGCAGCTCCTACCAGAAATAGTAGAATTAAAACTCTTTTCATTGTTACTGATAATATTACTCTCCTAATAAAACATATTTCGAGTCGCAAAAATAAGAAAAAAAAAAAATCGCACAACCTCTACGGCAAACTTCTTATTGTAAAACATACAATATTCGGTTATGTTTAGACCAAAAAGAGAATTATATTTACAATATTGTTTAAATATAATATTACCGATTTCGTCTATAAAATCCCCGATTTAACAGATTTTAACACAATATTGTCGATTTACATAGCCAACAAAGCAAAAAGTCAGACCGAAAACCGAGCGATTTTCAGTCTGACTTTTGTACCCCCGAGGGGAATTATAAAAGCATATTATTTAACTGATTATCAGCATATTTAATTTTCACAGGTAGCCAAAGGGTAGCCAAAACAAACACTACTATAGGTTTTCCCCCATAAATCCACTTAACATTTCACTCATACAAACCAGCAAATAAGCACCACTTAATTAAGTTCTATTACATACTACTTTAGAAACGATAAAAGAGGGTGTGTCAAAATAGGCACATCCTTTTTTATATCAAAGCCCCGACTTTCTCAAGCCAGGGCTTCGTTATGTCGTAAAGTTTTCGTATCTTTACAACATGCAATATAAAATGCAACAAAGATACCACTTTCGTCCGTATTCTCCAAATCAGACGATACTTTTTCCTCAGAGAATCGACAAGGACATTGCCCAGGACGACCCAGTCCGTCTTGTGAGCAGCGTAGTTAACAGTTTGGACTTGAGCGGTCTTCGCAAGCTGTACAAGGAGCGTGGCCGCAGCCCTTACGACCCGAAGAT